>CAYSJY010000001.1:0-38128 GCA_964431705.1 uncultured Muribaculaceae bacterium
AAAGCTTATCTTTATGATAAGTTTTTTAATGTAATTCTTTACATACACCTTCTGCTGGTTCATAAAAACAATGATTTTTATATTTTCCTGAATTAGCTTGGTTATACCATGTTTGGCTGCAACTATTTCCAGAACCAGGAGCATAAAACCATAACGCATTAGTTGCGGGATGAAAGTATTCTCCTCTTATTACTCTTTTAGCTAAATTTTTTTCAGCGGTTGTTGAAGAACTTTGAAAAAGAGAACTATTTATTCCAGAAAATCCACCGGGTGATTGATATACCATGTCTTCAATTGATCTTATATTCGTAAAATCCAGACAATCTGCTATTACCCTGTTTATACCAACATTACCAACCATTAGCATTCCAAGATTTCCTTCCCCTAGTGCTTCTGCTCTCATTAATCTAGCAAGTAAGTCAAGTTCTTTATCAGTGTATTTAACAATCATTTACATCACCAATTTATTATATGCAAATAAAACTTTTATTAATTACTTTTGTTTGCGTCTTCACATCACTTGTATTACTATTTTTTTCATCATTTTGATTTATTATTGCAATAACGATAGATATTGCTAAAAAAGTAATTCCTAAAATTATAAATACTACATCTCTTGTTATTCTAGCTTTCAATTTTTGTTTTTTAGCTTCTTGTACTTGTTTTTCAAAAGTCATGATTTCACCTCATTATTTATATAATAACATAAATAGTGATTAAATACATTAAATTATGCTGGTATTGTTAGTTGCTGACCTATTTGGAGAATATCTGAGGTAATATTATTTAATTTTTTAATGTCATCAACCGTGGTGTTATAAGTATTTGCAATAGTCCATAAAGTATCTCCTTTTTGAACAGTATATAACTTATATTTGCTTGTTGTTGGTATTATTAATGTTTGACCTATTTGAAGTGTGTTAGAAGTCAGGTTATTAGCGCTTTTTATTTCATCAACAGTGGTATCATACGTATTTGCTATTTTCCATAAGCTATCACCTTTTTGAACGGTATATACTATTTGATTTATGGTATCACTTGTTGGTAATATTAATATTTGTCCAATGGATAAAAGATTAGATGATAAATTATTAATGCTTTTTATTTCATCGACCGTGGTATTATATTTACTAGCAATTGAGTATAAGGTATCCCCACTTTTAACTGTATAAGTGTTTTCATTTTCTTCACTTTCACTATCTGTTGGTAATTTTAGAATTTGACCTATCTGAAGTGTATTAGATGTTAAATTATTTAAAGTTTTTAACTCATCAACCGTAGTGTTATATTTATTAGCAATTGAGTATAAGGTATCCCCACTTTTAACTGTATAAGTGTTTTCATTTTCTTCACTTTCACTATCTGTTGGTAATTTTAGAATTTGACCTATCTGAAGTGTATTAGATGTTAAATTATTTAAAGTTTTTAACTCATCAACCGTAGTATTATATTTATTAGCAATTGCCCAAAGAGTATCTCCTGATGATACTATATAATAACCATCTAAATTTTCAGGTAAGTAACTTATGTTAGTATATGCTGCTATTGCTTTTACCACTGCCTCCGCTAATACTTCTTGATTTTCTTTTAAAAATGATGCTTCATCTTCGTCTGAAACATTACCATAATCAATTACAATTGTTTGATTACTTCCAGTATTTCTAATTAAATAATCATCATCTAACGCAGTGTCATCTTCATTTCTTAACTGAAAATATTTTGTTACATTAGCACCAATGCTTTCTAAGTCAGTAGCTATCTCAGATGCTAAATTACTATTGTTTCTAAGCGGATACATTATTTCTACTCCTGTATCTCCTTCGCTTCTTAGTCTGTTTGAAATTACTATTATATCATCGCCAGTACCATAGTTACTTTGAATAGCATTTATTTTTTCATCAATTGTTAAGTTGTCATCTTCATCCACAAAAAAACTTTCTATACCTAAATTATTTAATCTTTTAGCTATATAACTTGATATTTCATTAGTGTAGTCTTTTTCATTTATATCATTAGCGGATACGTTTTCATTAGATGAAGTAATCGCAACTTTGTAAGTCATAAAACCAGTCCTTTCCTATGATAATTTTATGTAAATATTTATGAAATAAAACAAATATACATTAGTAGGAGGTTATTATATGTTAGCAATTGTATCTTCAGATAGATGTTATGTAAATGATTTATTAGAAAAACTTACTTTTTCTAAAGAATTAAGTCCAAATAAAACAGAACTTTATAAGTGTAATTATAAAGAACATGAGTTTTTAATTATGGTTTTAGGTTATGGAAAAGTAAACACAGGAAGTTCACTAAGGTATTTATGCGAAAAATATAAAATAACAGTAGTACTAACTATTGGAACTTGCGGTAGTGTAAGTGATTCAAATGATATTTTTAGTGTAATAATACCAACTTCATCATTACAATTCGATGTTGATTTTATGCCAAATGGGTATTTGCAAGCAGTGATTCCAAATTTAAGTAAGGGTGTGTATAAAACTAATGAAGACGTAAATGATTGTTTAAAAAGAGCTTGTAATTTATCAAATGTTAGTTATTCTACTAACTTAATAGCTTCATCTGATATGTTTGTTTCAAATTATAGTTTAGCAAATTCAATAAGAAGAGAATATAATGCGTCAGCGGTTGATTGTGAATGTGGTAGTGTGGGGGAATATTGTTTTATTAATAATATTTCTTATTCATGCATAAAAGGTGTATCTAATTTTGCTAATAACAATGGGATTAAACAATTTAATTTATATGATGATGAATCATCTAAAATAGTACAAAGAGTTACTTATAAATTTTTAAAAGAATTTTATGAAGCATAATTTAGTTAAAATTATCTAAAATAATATTGGTGATGTTATGAAAAAAAGAGATTGGAAACGATTGATAATTATTATTGTAATTACTTTTTTAGTTGGTTCTTTCTTTAGTATTTTAACGATGAATAACATGGAAACTTTTAAGGCACTGGAAAAACCAGTTAACGTACCCGGTTTCATTTTTCCTGTTATTTGGAGCATTCTTTATTTATTAATGGGTATTTCTTGTTATATAATAACAACTAAAGATGATGAAAATAAGGATGACGCAATTGTTTGGTATGTAATTCAACTTGTTATTAATTCTTTTTGGAGTTTAATTTTCTTTGGTTTTAATGCTTATTTATTTGCGTTTATTTGGCTTCTTTTACTTTTGATATCAATTATTATTATGATTATTAAGTTTTATAAAATAAGCAAACTGGCTGCTTATTTAAACGTATTTTATATTTTATGGGTTTTATTCGCAGGATATTTAAATTTAAGTATATATTTTTTAAACAGATAAAAAAATTATCTGTTTTTAAATTAACACTTGATTTTGTTATATGCATATTATAAAATTATAAGGCATATAAAAAAAGGAGGCTATAAAATGAAAAAAAATAATAATAAAGAAAAAGGTTTAAATGAAAAAATATCAGTTGCAGAACTTAGAATGTATGAGGGGTTTTATGATGGTAAAGACAGGTGTTTACCACTTACTAAAATGATTGTTGCAAGAGACAATGATTTATGTTTAGATATTAAAACAGGAGAAAAATGTGACGTTTATGAAATGATTAATAATAAACTAGAACCAAAAACTTCATATAGTGATGAGTTACAGTTGGGTGATTTATTCATAATGATTGAAAAAGATTTGGCTTATAACACAAACATCTTTGATTACATGATTGAAAGTGATGATTTTTATTTTGATAGATTACCTTACCTACAGGAAAGATTTGATTTATATTCTAAATCATCAACGTCATACGTATTGCCTGAACTAATAAGATATAAAAAGAAAATAGCAAAAGATCGTGATGAAAGAAGAAAAATGAGATCTTTATTAGAAGAACGTAAAATATTAAAAAATTATAATAATAAGGTTAAAGTGATTAAAATAAACACCAAGAAAAAGTATTAGATGGTGTTTATTTTATTAAAAATAATTAATATTTAAAAAAATAAGTGAAAAATATTGAATTTTATTATATAATATATCATTAAGAAGGTGAGTCAAATGGCTTATATAGAATTTAAGAACGTTGATAAAACATACCAAATGGGTGATATAAAAATAAGGGCCTTAAACAAGACGTCCTTTAAAATAAATAAGGGAGAATTAGTTGTAATATTAGGTCCATCAGGTGCTGGAAAAACAACTTGTTTAAACATATTAGGTGGTATGGATACCGTAACTAGTGGTGATGTTATGGTAGATGGGGCTAACATTACGAATTATACTGAAAAAGACCTTATTATGTATCGTAGAAATAACATCGGTTTTGTGTTTCAATTTTATAATTTAGTACAAAATTTAACAGCTCTTGAAAACGTTGAGTTAGCGGTTCAACTTTGTAGGGATCACTTAAGTCCAAAAATGATTCTTAATAAAGTCGGATTACAAAAAAGAATTGATAATTTTCCTTCTCAATTATCCGGTGGAGAACAACAAAGGGTCGCTATTGCTCGCGCGATTGCTAAAAATCCAAAACTTCTTTTGTGTGATGAGCCGACTGGAGCACTTGATTATAAAACCGGAAAACAGATTTTGAAATTACTAGAACAAACAGCAAGAAAAGAGGGAATGACTGTTAT
Organism: uncultured Muribaculaceae bacterium; assembly: GCA_964431705.1. Lineage (GTDB taxonomy): Bacteria > Bacillota_I > Bacilli_A > RF39 > UBA660 > Aphodocola. The sequence continues at coordinate 4,641 of CAYSJY010000001.1, forward strand.
CATAATTACTCATAATGCCGCGATTGCGCCGATGGCTGATAAAATTATAAAGTTTAAAAACGGAAGCGTAAGTGACGTTGTTATAAATAAAAAACCAAAAAGTATTGATGAAATAGAGTGGTAGTTATGAAAAACAGAATTAATACTATTTGTTTTAGAGAGATAAAAAAATCTTTTAAGAGATTTTTATCACTTCTTGTAATGAGTTTACTTGGTGTTGGTGTTTTTGTTGGAATTGCAATGGCAGCACCTTGTATGATGAAGTCAATTGATGAGTATTATGATGATAGTAATTATTATGATATAAGACTTATATCCACACTTGGTTTTACTGATGAATCGGCATCAGAAATAGAAAAATTAGATTCAATAAGTGCTGTTTATTTATCTAATTCAAAAGATGTTTTAATGGATTTAGCGGATAATGAATCAGTTGTTAAGTTAATATCTATAAATGATGATGTAAATCAAATAGAAATAACCAGCGGAAGAAAACCTAAATTGAATGATGAAATTGTTGTAGAAGAGGCGTTACTTACTGATAATAACTTAGAAATAGGGGATTATATTAGTATAGAAAGCGATGATAGTTTCAAAGAAACTAAACTAAAGATAGTTGGAACAGTTAAAAGCCCGTTATATATAACTAATGCAACAACATCATCAAACAGGGGTAATACTAGTTTAGGAACTGGTAAAATAAATTATTATGCATATATATTAAATGATAATTTTAACTTAGATTATTATACAGATATGTATGTTACCGTAAAAAACGCTAAAGAAGAAATAACTAATTCTGATAGTTATATTGAATTAATTAATCAAGCCTTAAAGGAAATAGATAGTGTTAAAGAAAAATCAGAACAGTTAAGATATGATGAGATATATAGTTTATATGAGGACGAAATATTAAAAAGTGAGCAGGAAGGGTTAGAAAAATTAGATAGTGCTAAACTAGAACTTGATGATGCTAAACTAGAACTTGATAGTGGAAAGCAAGAACTTGTTGATGCAAAAGCGTCGCTGGATGAGGCTTATTCTTCTCTTTCTTCAAACAAGGCTTTAATTGATGCTTTTAAAACAGAATTAGATAGTGTTAAATTAGAACTTGATAATGCTAAAAAACAGATAGAACAAGCAATAAATGATGTTAATGATAGTTTATCATCATATGGAATCACTTATGAAAATTTATTATCATTAAGTAGTGATTTGTATGATGATACCATTACTAAACCAATTATTATAAGTCTAATTCCAGAGTCTTTGGAAAATTATGATGATATAATAAATGGTATTAATGAGACGTATGAATTAGGCTTAGATGATAAAATAATAGATTTTATAAAAGGTGATATAACTTATGATGAACTTATAAATAGCATTCCAGAAGATAGTGATAATTATGAAGTTATAATAAGTGCCATGTCGGAATTATCATATTTGATTGAAAATGATTATTTTAATGAATCAGAAGCAGTTGAAGTGATAATAGATAATTTACCTTCAAGCACTCCTTATTATGAAGAAATAATAAGTTTATTAACTATTTATAAAGATAATATTGATGATATAAAAACTTTATTTGATTCAGTAGAAAAAATAAAAGAAGCACAAGAAGCATATGAAGATGGGCTAAGTTCATATAATGATAAATTATCTGAGTATGAAAGTGCGTATACCTTATACATAAGTTATTATAATGATTATCAAAGTGCTCTTACTTCGTATAATGATGGTTTATCCACCTATAATAGCAATTTAAATTTATATAATTCTAATTTAGAAGAGTACTATAATAGCAGGGCTTTATTTGAAAAAGAAATAAGTGATGCATATGATAGTTTAGATGAATTACCAGAGTGTACTTTGTATGTGTATGACAGATTAGATGATAGTAATTATCAAGAATATATTAATGATAGTAATAGTGTTGCTAATTTAGCTAAGGTATTTCCAACTATTTTCTTTGTCGTTGCGATATTAATTAGTCTTATTTCTACATCTAGAATGGTAGAAGATGACAGAGGAGAAATAGGAACGTTAAAATCACTTGGCTTTAGTAATAAACAAATTAGAAAAAAATATATTTTATATGCTTTTTTGGCGTGTTTTATAGGATGCGTTATTGGGTGCCTTTTAGGATTCTTCTTACTTCCAAGATATATTTTTAACATATATAAAATAATATTTGACATACCTAACTTCGTGATGGCATATGATTTTACTTATGTTATAATAGGGTCTTTAATCGCTATAGTATGCATTTGTGGAACAACTATTTTAACAATAAGAAAAGTAGTAAAAGAAAAACCATCAGAGTTAATGAGACCAAAGGCTCCTTCAAAAGGGAAAAGGGTTTTATTAGAGAAAATACCATTTATTTGGAATAAACTAAGTTTTTCTAATAAAGTTATAGTAAGAAATATATTTAGGGATAAAAAAAGAGTTTTAATGACAATAATCGGTATTTTAGGTTGTACTGGACTAATTCTTGCTGGTTTTGGAATTAGGGATTCAATCGTTAACATACCAACATATCAATATGAAAACGTGTTTGATTTTGATAATATGGTTTATTTAAGCAGTGATTTATCTAGTGATGAAATTGATGATTTGTTTAGTTACGATAAAATAAAAAATACGTTAAACACTAACATAATAAGTGGAACATCAAATGGTTATAGTATTAATATATTAACCATGGAAGATGATGAGGATAATAGTATAATTAGTTTAAATGACATTAATACAAAAGAAGAACTTGATTTAGAGGATAATAAAGTAATAATTACGGATAAGTTAGCAGATTTGGCTAACGTTAAGGTAAATGATACTATTATAATAGAAGATGCAAATGGTACAGAATATGAATTTATTGTATCAGGGATATGTGAAAATTACGTTGGGCACTATGTTTTTATGAATAAAACAACATATGAAAATAATATTGGTGATTATAGTACTAACGTTGTGTTTTTAAAGGCAACTGATAGTAAATACGAAAATGAAATAGCGAGAACTTTATTAAATAGTGACGATGTAATGACCGTTGTTTCAACAGAAAGCACAATAAAAACGGTTGATGATATGTTAGGATCTCTTGATAGTGTTGTTGTCATTTTAATAATTTTATCAGCTTGTTTATCATTCGTTGTTTTATATAATTTATCATACATAAACATAAGTGAAAGAAAAAGGGAAATAGCAACTCTTAAAGTATTAGGGTTTACCAATAAAGAAGTTGATAATTACATTAACAAAGAAACTATTATATTAACTATTATAGGTATAGCTTTTGGACTTTTATTTGGCGTTTTCCTAACTAATATAATAATTAATACCGTTGAAATAGAAGCGGTAAGATTCATTCATCACATAAATGTTTTAAGCTTTATTGGAGCGGCTTTAATTACCATAGTATTTACTTTTATGGTAACCATAATTACACATTATTCACTAAAGAAAATTGATATGATTGAATCATTAAAAAGCGTAGAATAAAAAATAGTACTTGTTTTAAGTACTGTTTTTTTGATTGAATTTTATCTTACTTGCTATGATTTGTTTTCTTCTTTTAACTTTTAGTTTTGTTTCAATGTTACCAGATAAAGCATTGTATGTTGATTCCCATATGAAAATCCATCCCATTATCAAAATTATTTCTGTTAAAGCTATTTCTTTATTAATAAAATAATACATAATTAAAAATAACATCCCTATAAAAAACATTATCCAATTTATAACATTTGCTTTTTTAGATATTTTGATAATTTCACTAACATTAATCCCAAAACAACTTCTTATCATATTAACAAATTGATTTTTTTCCTCATCACTCATTTCAAATTCATGAGTAATTATAAAATTTATCTTTTTTTTAGGGTCAGTAGCTTTTACTTCCTCTAATATATATTCCCTTAAATTATCTGATAATTTATTTTTGTTATAATTATTAATATAATCATCTTTTTTTGTTAAATTTATCTCAATTATTTCTTCTTTCATTTTATATCCTTTCATAATTAATTATAACAAAAACTTTAGGTTTTTATCATTTTATTTTAATAATCGTATTAACAAACATCTGTTTTTTATATAATATCTTAGTTAATAAAATAAGAATTAAATTGAATAAAGTTGATAAAGAATTTAATAAATTAGTTGGTGATATGAAAGATAGTAACATTAATTAAAATGGATATAGAAAGTTTTTGGCAAAAAGCTTTGGAAAGATTAAACATAATATTAAAATGAGCATTCAAAATTATTAATATTTGTTTATCATAATCATGAGAACTTATATAAAAACATACTTTTAATGGTACGTTTTTTCTATTTTAATTATGTCGTCAAATAATATTTTACTGTTATTTAGGCAAATGATTTTATTTGCTTTATCTATTTTTTTAACCTTGCCAATTGTTTCTATATAATTTACGTTATGATAGTGTTTTATTAATACATTATCAATTTTTTTAATGCTTAATATGGTTTTGTTAATATCGTTTAAGTTGTCTTCTGATAACTCTTTTTTATCATCTTTTTGTTTTTCTTCTTTTTCGATTAGTTCGTAAAAACCTTTTAAAGAGTCAAATGGTAAAAACTGTTTTGCTCTATTTAAGTTACTCTGCATTATGACCTCCTATTAGTTTGTTTCTTTTTTTCTGTGTTGCAAAAGAAAGTAAGCTTATGCATTTTAAGATGGAGTCATTTCCATACTTTTCTTTTATTTCATTTATAATATTTGAAAGTTTATCATCATCTTCTTCATTAGAAAATATGTTTAGCTGCTTTAGCTTTCTTTTTCCTACGTTTGTGAAAAACACGCTTATTTTTCTTATTTTGTACTTTGTGTTTGTTACGTAATCATGTTCACTTAAAAGTAATTCCGTTATTTTGCTTGTATTATTAGTTTGATAATCTAGTGTTTTAGAAACTTTTATGCTTGGGGCCTCATCTTTAGAATAACCTATTAAAAAACCTATGTGATCAGTAAATAAGTTTTCTTTTATAAGACTTAAATAAAGATTGCTAATCATTTCTTCAAGTACTATTTTAGCTTGTTTATAATCATAGTCTTTATCTAGTATTTGGCTATTTGATATAGCATTTGATTTTGGCTTATATGATTTTATTTCTTTTATGGTGCATGGTTCTATTCCTTTTGAGTGATCAATTAAGAGTTTTGCGTTTATTCCAAAAGTTTTATATAATACGTTTTCGTTTGCTAAAGATATATCATGCATGGTTTTTAAATGTAGTTTGTTAAGTTTGTTTTCGGTTTTAACTCCTATTTGCCAAAAAACACTTAAAGGCTCGTAATACCATAATTTCTTTTTATATTCATCTTCATCTAAATAAGCTATATTATCTTTGTTATGCTTTGCCATTATATCAAGCGCTACTTTAGCTATCTAAAGGTTTGTGCCAATTCCGCATGTGGCGGTAATACCTGTTTTTCTTTTTACATCTTCAATTATTTTTTTAGCAAGATTATAAGCACTTTTGTTATATAGTTTTAAGTATGGTGTAACATATAAAAATGCCTCATCAATAGAATACTGAAAAAGGTCAACATTACTTACGCATTTTAAGTATATTTTATGAATTAAAACAGAGTACTCCATGTATTTTCTCATTCTTGGTTTAGCTATTATGTATTTTATGTTTTTAGGTATTTCAAATAATCTGCATCTATTTTTAACACCTTGCATTTTCATTTTAGGACTAACCGCAAGACATATTGCACCACGTCCACGCGTTTTATCAGCAACAACTAAGTTTGCTTAAATGGATCAAGACCTCTTAATACGCATTTAACAGATGCATAAAATGTTTTTAAATCAATACAAAAATAAATATTCATTTTTCATCACCAGTAATATAATATCACAAACAATTGTTTGATAACATACTTTTTTTAAAATGGAAAAAAATGGCAATATTTTTAACTATAGCGCATTGCTATGTATAAACAATTATATCTTAATAATGTTATAAGGTAGGTGAATAGTTGTTTTGGGATATTAATTATGTTATAATTTAATAAATAATGGTGTAAGGGTGGTGGCATGATATTCAGTAATAAGAACAATAAGCTATTAAATTTATTTGATAATATTGATAGTGATGATTGTAAATCAAAAATTAATATATTAATTGTTTTATTATTAAAATATGTGGATTTAATCAACTACAAACCTAAAATGGTTAATAATAAAGAATATAAAAAAACATTAATACAAAATAAAGAAGCGATAATGCTATATCTTAGATTAACTTTAGATGTTTTATGCGATCATAATATAAATGAAAAAATCTTAGATAATGAAAATTTGGATTATATATGTGATTTGAAAGGAAATCTTGATTTAAAATCTTTAAAAGGAAAAAAATTACTTCTTCAGCAAATCAGAAATTCTTTTGCCCATAAAAGTGGAAAAATAATTTTTTTTATTGAAGATGGTATTAAGAAAGTTCGATTTGATAATAAATCATGGTTTAGTATAAAAGTAAATGTCTCTGATATAAATAAGTTGTTTGAAAAAATAGAAGTTCTTAATGAAAATAACAAGGCCCAAAAGTTAATTTCATCAGCAATTTCTTTTGTTGACAAAAATGAATTTAGTAAAATAAAAGGTGATTCAAGTATAATAATTTTATTGAACCTACTTATGTGTTATAACAAAGAAAGTATTTTTGATGTTTTTATGCAAACCCAGACATCATTTATAGATGCTTCGAAATTTGAAATTAATTCTACTGAAAATTCGAGTCAATTTATAGATAAAGCAAAAAAAATATTCTTTGAAAGATATAATATAACATTTCATTCAGAAAAGGATAGATTATCATATAACAATGAATGGAAAACTCTATTGGGGGATTATTCAAGCTCAATTTTTTCTCAATTAAATAATACATATAATATAGAAAATATGCCGTATGATACATATACTCGTAAGCATATTCCTGTTCCAATTTTTTTGAAGTATTTAAGGGATGCAAATTCTCATGGAAGGATAAAAATAACAGATGATCATTTTATATTTTATAATCAAGAAAAAGGTAGTAATTCAAAACCATATTTTTTTATAAAAATACAAAAGCAAGATTTGATTGAATTTTTGAACAAAGATTATTTTGTAGAAAGTTTAATAACTTCAATTAATGAACACAGATCTGAGTTTTCAAAAAATTTTTATTTGCTAGAAAAGTCGGAATCTGCTAATTCTATCGCAAATTATATCGACATATATAGAAATAGGATGAAAAATATGTCAGAAATAGATGTCATTGAGTATATGTATAAAAATAATAAATTTTCTTCATATCTAATGGAATTCCCTGATCAAGTTGAAGACTTTATCAATTATAGGTTAAATGATGGAACTTTATTATTGTCTCGTATAACTTCTTTTGAAAATATGAAAATCAATGAATTTCAAAAAAAATTGGATGGTAATTACATTAGTGAATTTATGTCTCGTTGCCTTAATAAAGGTCAAAAATTGTATAGTAATTATATAGAAAATAATGATGATAGTTTTTTCAAAACATTATATTCTTTTAAAAGAAATTTGGATACATTTGAACCAAATATTATAATTAGTGAATTCAATGAATTGAGCAAAGATGATTCAAAAATAATATTTGAAGGTGCTGATGAAATAAAAGAAGAATTTGAAGAAGGGAATACATATTTAGACATTTCAGAAGAGAGTGCCAGAATTTTGGTTGAATTAGGAATGCAAACAAGTAAAAGAAGAGAAATTGATAAAATAATGTTGGCTATAGGTTTAAGAAAAGATAAACAGGTTGATATGAATTCAACCGTTAAAGAAAAAAGATATACAATAAAAAATATTCAAAAACATGGTTCATTGGCACATGTTTATTCAAATGCATCAAAAGAAAATTTAAAACTATTTATTAAGAAAAATAGAATGGTATCAATTGCAATATGCGTTGCTTTAGCTGTTAAATTTTTAAATTTGGGTGTTGCTATATGTGGAGACAAATTAGGATTTAACATTTCTTCATTAGACCCAGGATTTTTATTCACGAGTTTATCAAGTACTTTGGCTTTGAGTTTTTCTATTAGATTTGCTGCTCGTACAAAAACAAAATTAGATAATGAAATATTAAAACAATCAAAAAGAGCAAAAATGTATTCAGATGATGATATTGGAGGTGAACAGCTTGCAACTAGAAATAATGGATCAAATAACGTTAGAAAATAATGCAAAATACATTGTTGTAGATATTGCGAATAATAATTCTAAACAGTATTATTTATTGGTTAATGAAGATGACATAAACAATATTATGATTGCATACATAGATGGCAAAGAACTTGTGTCAATTGAAAATAGAGATGAATTTAAGAAAATCTTAAAATGTTTTGACTCTGAAAAAATATTAAAAACATGTATATATAAAAATTGATAGTATTTTAGAGATTGGATACGATAAACAAATAAGTGATTCTTTAGAAGAATATAATAAAGTTTATCAGAATAATAAATGTTAAAATATAATTATAAAAACTATTGACTCTCTAGTTAAGGTTAGGTTTAAGATTTGAAAGAAAAATAAGGAATAGATAATATGACTACGTTTATAAATGATGATAGAGTAATTGGTAAATAGAGTCTTATTGGAATAAATAGTTCTAAAGATATTATAACAATAAATTATTAGATGATGATTTTTCTATTAAAGAGTTGTACTTAATGGAAAAACGGTAAAAGATACTGGGGTATAGTATGGACTTAAAGGTTACATAATAAATGGTAAGGAAAATCCATACGACGTAGAAAATGATTTAATGTTTGTTAAGGTATACGGAATATTTGATGATAGTGAGTATAAGTATTCTGTTTAAAAAAAGGTTGATAATAAAAAATATAACGTAAAAGATTTTATTATTAAAGACGATATTAATAAAGACTTTGTTTTAGATAATAATTTAACAGGCAACTATATATGTATAGATAGAGTAGATAAAGAGGATCAATTTAACTTAACAACAAGCATTGGAAAGATGAGTTATGGGTAGATAAAATGTCGATATATAAAGATGGTAACGTTTTAATATCATACACAGATAACTCTGTTAAAAAAACAAAATAATAAAAGTTATTCAAAGAATTTATCCATAGTTATTCCTAATACTACAGATATTTTATATAGTGTTTCAATAGAGCAACCGATTGCTCCTTTTTTATATTCTAATCTTCTTATAAAGTCATAATATTTACTGGCTTCAACAGCTAATTATTCTTGTGTGATTCCAACTTTTAATCTATATTTCTTAATATTATTAGATGCTTTTATCATGAATTTATCATCAAAGTTAAATTTTCTTTTGAATGTTGCCAATATAATAACCTCATAATTATATTTTTTTACAATAAATTTTACACATTTAATAATAAAAAAATTGTATTGATTTACTTTAAAATTATTATATGCTAAGATGAAGTTAAGGTAGGTGATATTGTAAATGAATAATTATGATGTTTCATTAAAAGGTCTTAAGGATGCATATTATCAAATGAACAACTATAATTTTACTAGGGATAATTCTGGTAATAGAGTTTTAGTTGAAAAACAAACCGGAAAACTTATTTATGATGAATATCTTATAAATAAGTATAGGATGGTATTTGCATGGTTAGAAACTGTTAAGTCATGTTATGGAGGTGTGGATGGTAGTGTTACTAATATTATTACAAAGGAAACTGAAGATTTAGCTTTTAGTGATCATGCACATAAAATTTATGCTATTTTGATGGAGAGAGTTAGAAAACAGTTGTTAAATGGAGTTAGTAAATATGATTTCTCTTCTGGAAACATTAGTAGTTCAACTAGACAAGCTGTAAGAGAAGGTTTGGATAGTGATGGTTTATTATTTGCAGATAGCCTTATATTTAATGGTGGCTGGCGTGCTTCTGCTACTGTTAATTGGGTGCAATATGCTATACCAAAATTAGAAAATGAAATAGGTCATAGAACTAAATAAAATATGAGGTATGTATGAAATTTAGTGAATTTAAAGAAGCGTTTAAACGTTTGAAAACTAATTATGAAAGAAAACAATTTATCCATAATAGAGTTAGTGAGTTGATTAATAATTCAAGTGCTGAAATTATTGGAAAAGATGTATGTGGAGATTATTCAGGGTTTATTGCACCAGATACCGAAGTTGTATCAAACTCAAGTCCTATGTTTTCTAATATGATAATTGATGATTTGGATATTTATGAAAATTTTATGGATTTTATAGAAAATAACGTCGATAATATATCAAGTGAGATATTAACTATAATGATTATTCAACGATTTGTATGGAATTATTTTGGGTATAATGCTAAAGATTTATTGTCAAGAATGGACATATATAGTAGACCTGATTTAACGCCAGTATCAATTAAAGAACTAAAAGGTAATGATATTGCTGCTTGTTCTGAAAGAAGTGCACTAGTTCAAAACTTATTAAAATTTTTGGGATTTGATACTAGTATTGTTTTTGGAAAGTTAAATAATAATGAATCTCATTCTTATATAGTATTTAGGCCAGAAAATGGAAATTTTATAATTCTATATGACCCTATGAATCCAGTTCCGTATAAATATGTTGGAAAAACTTATTATGGTATAGGGGTCACAAAAATAAGCAATAAAGAATATGAAAATTTAAAACAAGGGCAACCTATAAAATTCAATTATGATTTAGTAAGAAAAATATATGGTGATAATAAAGAATATGAAGAAAAACCAAAAATTTACACTAGCGATAGTATCTTGTATAAAAAGGATAAACAAATTTAATGGTTATGAGGTTTAATATGAATAAAGAAGATTATATAAAATTAGTAAATGAAAAAATGGGTGGCAATAAAAAAACTACTAAAACAAATAGAAAAGTTTTATGATGTTTTAAATAACTATAAACCCAAAATAAGTAACTATAAAGTAGGAGACTTAGTCCAACTAGATAAAGGAACATTTCTTCATGGGATATATAAAAGCTTTACTTCCTAATTGCTATATTTGTAATTTAGATGGAAAGGTGATTATGGAATAAATAAAAGGAGTTATGTTATATGTTTGAGGAAAAAAATATTTTATATGAGGGTGAATATGGTATTAAAATAGAAGGAAAAATATACATCGTTCCTCCTAATCAATCACTGGGTTACAATTGTGGATTTTCTCTATTTATACCAAAGAACTGCCAGGAAAACACTACATTATTAGTGCATTCTTGTAATACCGGTGGTCATGGAGTTACAAATGGAAAGTTAGATAAAAATAAAGCCTGTTATCATTTAGATGAAGCTAATGAAGCAGCTAAGCTTAGTTGCATTAATTTTAATTCCGGAATGTGGTATGCAAGTGATCTTCAAATGCCTGTTTTAACTCCTATTATTCCAAGAGTAGCTGGATATTATACACATGCTTTAGGAAGCAAGGTATATCATAATGATACATCTGGTTTAATTGAAGAACAAAAAAATAGAAATAATGATGAGAAATTGTCTATGGAAGAAATAGAAAGAGTAAAACTTCAGTGCACGAATTTACCAGAGCAATTAGTAAACATGATTAAAGCAGCAAAAGTATTTTTGGATTCAAAAGGGATTTCGGTTGATGACAAAGTAATTATGGAAGGATATTCAGCTGGATCTAAATTTGCAAATGGGTTTACTGCTCTTCATCCAGAGGTCGTAAAAGCATTAGTTTGTGGTGGAAATAGTGGCTTTGGAATATTGCCTATTAAAGAAATGGATGGTTATGATTTAAATTTTCCGTTAGGAGCAAATGATGTTTCAAACTTTAATGAAAGAGAATTTAAGAGTATCCCACAGCTTTATTACATAGGTACTGAGGATTATAATGATCCTGCCATGTATAAATGCAATTTTAAAAAAGATGAAAGTGGCAAATATCTTAAAGACTATGAAGGTTATTATATTCCAGTTACTGATGAAAAAGGAAATATAATTCCAATATTAGATGATGAAGGAAAAATAATGCCTAGATACAGTGAAAACTATACACAAGATGAAATCATAAAAATTCATACACTTTTAGGTTCTAATCCTCAAACAAGATTTGATAATAATATAAAAATGTATAATAAGTTGGGTGTTAATGCAATTTTTAAGAAATTTCCAGGAACTCATAATAGCGTCACTATGAATCATGATGGATCTTATGTGTACACAAATGAATGGGTTAAATCATTTATTAAAAAAGTTTTAGCTAAAGAAAAAATAATTAGTGAAGAAACGAAAAAACATATTTAAAAAATATGCATTATAAAATGTAAACGACTGACTTATGAATAAGTATTTAAAATCATGTTATATATAGAGTATTTTTATATATGTAAAAAGTAGAAAAATTTTCTAACCAATTAACTTAAAAAAACACTATATTAGTGAAAGGTGATAAAGATGGATAAAATATATGATAAATATTACTATAAAATATATAATTGGGCATTAAATAAAACAAATAATAAAGAAGATGCTGAAGATTTAACAAATAGTGTTTTCTTATCTATATTTGAATATTTAAATAAAGATATTAAAGTTGAAAAACTTGAAAATTTAATATGGAAAATTGCTTATAATTTATGGTGCACCAAAGCAAAAGGCTACATTAAAGAAAAAAATAATACTGATTTTAATGAGGAACATCAGATTGGATATGAAACAAATATGTTAGATAAGATTATATATAAAGAAATAGTAAATAATTTAGATGATATAGGATTAACTAAAAAAGAAGCGTTATCATTTAAAATGTATTATTTAAATGACCTTTCAATAAAAGAGATTAGTGATAAGTTAAATCTTTCACAATCAAATATAAAATACTATTTATATAGTGCTAGAAATAAGGTAAAGGAGAGATATTATGAATAATTTAAATCTAGATAAGTATTTAAATATTACAAACAAAGAAAAAATAAAAAGAGGGTTAGAAAATTTTATACCGTTATATCCAATGTTAAGAGTAGAAAATAAAAAATTATATGTTGGTGTAATGATAACTGATGAAAAAGATAATGTTTGGAGTAAAGACGAACAAATCAAAGCTGAATATTGGGTTTTAATTGATATTGAAACTGATAAAATATTAGAATTTAATAAGACTGATGAAAAAGATTTTGTCTGTGGTAAATTAATTTTAAAAGATACCAAAAGTAAAGAGAAAGAAATGTCAAAATATACTGTGGAAAAAACTTTACAATATAAAGATTATTTGATTAATGACATTAAAAATGAAAAATTACCATTACAAAAAAAATTAGCGGACATATTAGGTGACAATATGAAAATAGATGGTGAGGAGGTAAATATAAATGATTATTTATTATCTAATTTGGAAGAAGATATTAAACAAAAGATAGATGATTTAGTTGATATATTAGTACAATCAAAATATGGCTCTATAACATTTTATTATGATAATTTATTTACTCAAATTATTAATGAATATAAAAAAGATGGAACTATTAGTAATGATAAAATTAAGTTATGCATAGAAATTATGAATAACTATTATGATGGAGTAATTGCAATAGATAATTTCTTTAATATATAAGAAAACTAGACAATTTGGTTTGTCTAGTTATTTTTATAGTGGCAAAAGATGAGAGAATCGAACTTCCGACATTCATGTTTAAAAGTAACGTTGTATAAAAAAATTAAATAATAATGTTATAATAAAATTGAAAGGTAATTATTATGAGTAAATTATATATTGTACGTCATGGAAAAACTAACTGGAATGAAAAGGGTTTACTTCAAGGATCTAATGATATTCCTTTAAATGATGAGGGAATAAAAGAGGCGGAAGAATTATCTTTAAAACTTGATTTAGACAATATAGATATATGCATTTCATCTCCCTTAGAAAGAGCTAAAAAAACAGCCAGTATTCTAACTCAAGGCAAGGTGAAAATAATTTATGATGATTTGCTTAAAGAAAGAGGCTTTGGTGATTATGAAGGTAAAAAAATTAATTTTGATTTAATAGGAAAGCAATGGGATTATAAATTAAATGATTCTTTAAATAACATTGAAAGTATTCAAGATTGTCTAGCTAGAGCTAAAAAGTTTTTAGATAAAATAAAAAAAGAACTTCCTAATAAGAATATTTTAATAGTATCACACGGTGGCATAATTAAAGCCTTGCATTTTAATTTAGTTAGTTATGATGAAAATACTAACTTTTTATCTTTTAATCCAAAAAACACAATTTTATATGAATATTGGTTTTAAATAAGAAGCAATTTTTTTGCCTCTTATTTTTAAAATAACACAAAAAAAACATTTTTTTTACATAAAATACTCATGGCTTTTGCGTATATTATTTATTGAAAGGAAGAGATATATGGTTCAAAACAATTTTAGAAGAGTAGAAAAAAAGTATTTATTAGATGAAAATACTTATCATAAATTAATGGATGTGATAGAACCCTACTTAGAACATGACGAGTATTTTAAGTCATCCATCTATAATATTTATTTTGATACAAAAGATAATGATTTAATTATAAAGTCATTACAAAAGCCTACCTTTAAAGAAAAGGTAAGACTAAGAAGCTATGGCGTTCCAACTCTTGATGATATGGTATTTTTTGAATTAAAGTACAAATATAAAGGCGTTATTGGAAAACGAAGAGTAAGAATGAAATTATCTGATTTTTATTTGTATTTAAATGGAAAATATAAACCAAATAGTCAAATAATGAAAGAAATTGACTATGTTTTTAAGTATTATGATTTAAAACCTGCTATTTATATTGGATATGATAGATTAAGTTATAAAGGACTTAGCAAGGAGTATTTAAGGATAACTTTTGATAGCAATTTAAGAAGCAGAAGAGAAGATTTAAAATTAGAATCAAATAAAAAAGGAAAAAAATTATTTTCAGAGAATAAATATATTATGGAGATTAAAACGCTAGGTTCGATGCCAAAATGGTTAGTAGATGCATTATCAAAATTAAAAATATATCCTAGCTCTTTCTCTAAATATGGAGAAATATATAAACAAGAATTGAAGGAGATGAAAACTTTATGTTAGATAGCATTTTTGATTCAAGTACAAGTGAAGTTGAATTGCTACCGATTTTAATAAGTGCTTTTGTAGCGATTATTTTAGGGTTGCTAATTGCATTAATTTATAAAAAAACGGGAAAATATACTAAAAACTTTTTAATAACCCTTTCAATATTACCGTTATTAGTTGAAATTGTAATTATTATGGTAAATGGTAATTTAGGAACGTCTGTTGCAATTGTAGGAGCTTTTAGTTTGGTAAGATTCAGAAGCATACCAGGAACAAGCAAGGAAATTTTAAGTGTGTTTTTTGCCATGAGTATTGGTTTAATATTAGGAATGGGATATGTTTTCTTTGCTGTTATCATGACCATAATAATAGCAATATGTTTTCTTTTATTTCATAATGTTAAGTTATTTGATAAAAATAATTTAGAAAAACAACTACGTATTACTATGCCAGAAGATTTAGATTATACAAGTGTGTTTAATGAAGTTTTTAATAAGTATTTAGATAATTATAAATTAATTCAAACAAAAACCATTAACATGGGCAGTTTATTTGATTTAAGTTATCGTGTTACATTAAAAAAAGACGTAAGTGAAAAAGATTTTATTGACGATTTAAGAATAAAAAATGGTAATTTAAGAATTATTTTAACTCATGATTTAACGGAAAATGATTTATAGGGGGGAAAATATGAAAAAACTGTTAATAGCACTTTTTATCATTTTAGTAGTAGCATTATCAGTCTTTTTCTTTTTTAAAAAAGATGATTCTAGTGAAGATGACAGTCAAATAGATATTAACGTTAATATAGATGATGGTGATGAAGACATCAACTGGGATGACTATGAAACATATCAAATTGAATTAGAAGAAAGTTTGGAAATAACTGATCCTGGTGTTTATGAGCTAAGTGGCTCATTAAAAGGAAACATTACCATAAACACAGATGATAATGTAAAATTAGTATTAAATAACGTTAGTATTACTAGTGATAATGGACCTGCGATATACGTAATTGATAGTAAAAACGTAGTGATTGAATTAAGTGATGGAACTTATAATACCCTAACAGATAATGAGTCTTACACTTCATATGATGAGGATGTGAATGGTGTTATTTATAGTGAATGCGACTTAATTTTACAGGGAAGTGGCACTTTATACGTCAATGCTTTATATGAAGATGGAATCGTAGGTAAGGATGATTTAAAAATTATTGATGGCACGTATGTTATCGAAAGTGTTGATGATGCGATAAGAGGTAGAGATTCCATCTATATTATAAATGGAGATTTTACGATTGAAAGCGGTGGTGATGGACTTAAAAGTACCAAAGATACCGATGATGAAAAGGGCTTTATTTTAATCGAAAATGGAACATTTAACATTAATGCTGAACTAGATGGTATTCAAGCTGAAATGAAGTTAATTATTTATGATGGAGAATTTAATATAACAACCGGTGGTGGAAGTAGTAATGCAAGTACGAATGATACTTGGGGGACTTGGAATTCTCACTCATCTTCTAGTACGACTAACAATTCAGCAAAAGGTTTAAAAGCAGGTAGTAACCTAGTAATTTATGATGGGGACTTTAACATTAATTCATCAGATGATTCCATTCATTCTAACGGAAGTATTAAATTAGCAAATGGAAATTATACAATATCAAGTGGTGATGATGGAGTTCATGCCGATGAGACTTTAATAATCAATAATGGAACGTATGATATTAATCAAAGCTATGAGGGATTAGAAGCAAGTGTTATTACCATTAATAATGGAACCATTAATATTACAAGTAGTGATGATGGAATAAATGTTGCTGGAGGTAATGATTCATCTAGTATGGATAGACCTGGCGCTAATAATTTTTCATCTAATTCTGATCAAACATTGACTATTAATGCTGGAACAATAACGATTGATGCATCAGGAGATGGAATTGACGTAAATGGTAATGCCTATATTAACGGTGGAAGTATTACGGTTTATGGACCAACATCCGGTGGTGATGGCGCGTTAGACTATGATGGAGAATTCGTAATATCCGGTGGTACTTTAATAGCTTTCGGATCTGGTAGTATGGAGGAAAACGTAAGTAGTACATCTTCTCAAGTAGGTGTTATAATTTATCTTGGTAGTAATTATAGTTCTAGTGATAAGATAAGTATTCAAGATAGTGATGGAAACGAAATACTTTCTACATCTGGTAAAAAGCAATATTCTTCAGTAGTTATCTCATGTTCTAGCTTTGAACTTAATAAAAAATATAGTATTTATGTAAATGATAGTTTATATACAACTTTCACTCCAACTTCTACGGCTTACCAAGTTGGAACAAGTAATATGGGTAATATGAGAGGTATTAGGTAAGAATACATAAAATTACTTATATAAATAATAAAAGTAAGATAAATCGATTATATTTATCTTACTTTTTTAATTAACGGTGGATAATCATTAAAGGATAGTAAAGGATTTTTAAAAGTTAACGTAAATATTATGATAGTAAAAATTATTATACCGATAGTACTTTCAATAATAAGTAACATAATAATCTAATCATATAAATTTTATAATTTAGTTAGCTTTTATTATCAATCTTTTAAAAATAAAACCTAAGTAAATAAATTTCTCTAGTTAAAAGTCATATTTGTATGTAAACAAAAAAACAGCAACACTGCTGTTTAAAATTCTAAATGGCAGGGGATGAGAGAATCGAACTCCCAACAGTGGTTTTGGAGACCATTATTATACCATTTAACTAATCCCCTAGTAAGAGTAGGCAAGTAAATTATAACATAAAACACTTTGAATTATCAATATATACTTTGAAAAAATACTATTTAATGATATTATCTTAATATAGTAGTAGGAGTGTTTATGAAAAAAGTAGTAAAAAGAAAATGGTCTTCCAAAACCCTTAGTAAATTATTAATGATATTTTTTATAGGATGCTTGGTAGGATGGATATATGAAGAAATATTTTATTATGTAACTGATAGAATAATAGAAAATCGAGGATTTTTATATGGGCCTTATTTACCAGTATATGGATTAGGTGCTATCTTAATTTATTTATTGTTAAATAGATTTAAAAAACAACCTTTATTAATATTTTTGTTTTCTTTTATCATTACTGGTATAGTTGAATATTTTACTGGTTTTTGGATGTTAAAAGTATATAACAGGCGCTGGTGGGATTATACTGGCTTATTTTTAAATATTGATGGTCACGTATGTTTTAGGTCTTTATTAAGTTTTTCAGTAGGTGCTTTAATTCTTATTTATAAGGTAGTTCCTTTAGTGGACAATATCATTAAAAAACTAGGGGATAAAAAAAGTTTAATATTTAGCATTATTGCGTTAACCATAATGACGTTTGATTTAATTTTAACATTACTTATTAGATACTAATTTATATAAAACTTAAAAACGTTTTTACTTCATTATTTTAGTTATTAATGAAAGATGATGCACATGGATACAATACGCTTAATATTATTTATGCATCTTTATAAATACGGTGTAAAGTTTATTAAAAAAATATAATAATAGATAAAATTTTTATAATAATTTGTTAAAATTAAAATAGGGTGATTAGCATGGAGAATTTTATTTTAAACTTTGGTAAATCAGAAATATTAATTTTACTTGCTATGTTACCTTCTTTTATAATTGGTTTTATAATTTATAAAAAAGATGTTATAGAAAAAGAACCAGTTTTACTACTTTTAAAATTATTTTTATTTGGAGTATTAGCAACTGGGGTTGCACTGTTTTTTGAAATATATTTACAAAAGATTTTTTTGTTTGATAACTATTTTTTTAACATATTTTTTAAATCATTTTTTATAATAGGGTTGTGTGAGGAACTTATAAAATGGCTTTTTACATACGTTATAACATGGAAAGAAAAAAACTTTAATTATACTTATGATGCTATTGTTTATTCTGTTTTTATTGCACTTGGTTTTGCTACTATTGAAAACATTATGGTTATATCATTTAATGATTCTAGTGTGATTGTTTCTTTATTAAGAGGAATAATTACCGTTCCTGCTCATGCTTTTTTTGCAATAACTTCTGGATATTATTTAGGTCTTTCAAAGAAATACTTAACTAGAGGTTGGATTAAAAGATACCGAAAAAACAAAGCATTAAGTTTATTGTTGCCTGTTTTTTTTCATGGGTTATTTGATTTTTTATTACTTGCTGATAATGTGATATCACTTGTTTTCATTGTAATTTTTATTATATACTTATATTTTTCTTCGTATTTAAAAATAACACGTGCTTCAAAACAAAGTAAAAAAATAACGGAAAAGTAAATTTTTCGTTATTTTTATTCTTCATCAGAATCTTCATTATCACTTTTAGTTTCTTTTACATGTTCCCAAGTTATGTTTATAACACCAGGATCAGAACTTATTTTATTTATTAACATTTCTACTTTACTTGGGGTAGATGTTACCATGATTGCTTTAAGTTTTATCTTGTTATCAGTTATCGTACTTCTTTCAAAACTTGTAAGTACTAAATCATTGCTGTCTACCGTTTTAGCAAAGTTTTCTCTTACTTTTTCTTCTTTTTCTCTTTTACAACATATTCTTATGGTATATCTTTCTTTCGCACTTTGTTTTACTTTATTCATAATATATTGTGAGATAAGTCTTAGTATTATGTTTGAAAGTAAAACAAATATAGTGCCTAGTGTTGCTTCAATAACTAACCCTGATGCACAAAGCGTTCCAATCGCTGCAACACACCATAAAGTAGCCGCAGTGTTAAGCCCTTTTACTTTATTTCCGTCTCTTAATATTACTCCTGCGCCTAAAAAACCTATTCCAGATACTACTTGGGCAGCTATTCTGGTTTTATCACTTACGTCTGTTCCATATGATAAGTAAACGAATAAAAACGCCCCAATACATACTAAAACGTTAGTTCTTAAACCTACCATTCGGTGCCTTAACTGACGCTCAAGTCCTATTAAAATACTTAGGATAAAACATATACAAAGCCTTATTATAAAAGTTGTAAGATCCATAAAAATCATCCTTTCTAGTAGAAACTAATTATATCATATGTTATAATTTATGTACAAGGTTTGGAGATGTTAAAATGAATAAAAATTTGTTTTTAGAATGTAAAGATAAAATAGAACAAAAAGTAAATGAAATATTTGATAAAGAAATAGAAAAGTATAATAATAATGAATTTATAAAAGAATCAATTGAAGAACTTAAAAGACTATCATCGTCTGGAAAAAGAGTGCGTGGGTATTTAATTAAGTTAGGTGCTATGTTATTTGGCAAAGATGATGATGCTTTCGTTGATTTAGCCGCCGCCATAGAAATATTTCAAACGGCAATATTAATTCATGATGATATTATAGATGAGGCTACAAAAAGACGTGGTATGCAAACAATTAACAGTAAGTATCCAGGACACATTGGTATTTCTAAAGCAATATGCATAGGAGATTTAGGTTTTTTCATATCATACAGAATAATTAATAACGCAAACATAAGTAAAGAATTAAAAGAAGAAATAGTAAAGATTTATTCTAAAACTCTTCATAACACGGTTAATGGTGAAATAGTAGACGTAGAATTACCACTAAAACCATTAGATTACCATAAGTGTATGAGTGAAAAGATAATATATGACATATACGTTAACAAAACGGCTTGGTATACGATAATAGGGCCTGTTTTGATTGGCGCGGCAAGTGCTGGAGTAAAAGAAGAAGATAAACAAAAATTAATAGAAGCCGGGACTAATTTAGGAATTGCCTTCCAAATAAAAGATGACTTGTTAGGTATTTATTCAGACACTAATAAAATGGGTAAAACGTTAAATGACATCAAAGAAGGAAAACAAACGATTATTTATAAATACGCAATCGATCATGCAAATACTGATGAGTTAAAGATAATAGAAAAATATTATGGGAATCCTTTGGTTACTAATAAAGAAAGCATAGAAATTGCTGAGTTATTTGAAAAACTTGGCGCAAAGAAAAACGCTTGTGATTTAGCAGAAGAGTATACCAACAAAGGAATAGGTGTTATAAATAAAATGGACGTTCAAAATAAGGATCTTTTTATAGCGTTTGCAAATTATTTGTTAAATAGGGAAAATTAAAAAATTATCGGAAGATTGATAATTTTTTTTCTTTTTTCTTTTCTGGTTCTGGCTTTCTGTTTTTTTCGTAGTTATCTATTTTTTCAATTAGCATTTGAAGTTGAAGCAAATTTTTTCTTATTGTGTTTGCTTCTTCATCGGTTGTTTTGATTATAAAAAATGTAAATTTTTTATATGTCCTAGGTGGTGTACCAATCACGTTTTTGAAAGTTTCTGAAAAATACTCTAAAGAATTAAAACCATTATTTAAAGCAACTGTTAAAAAAGAATCATTCGTGTTTTTAATTTGCATTAGGGTATCATAAATTCTTTTTTTATTAATGTATTCATTTATTGAAATACCCAATTCTTTTTTAAAAAGCTTCATTATGTAAAAACGATTAAAATAAAAATCATCAGCGATGTTTTGGATGTTTATTTTATTTTTTATGTTTTGATTTATATAATTTATAATATCGCATACAAGGCCATTAGAGTACATATAAAAGTTCCTTTCAATAATTATTTTATCATTTTTCTTATAAAAATACCACTATTGTTTAAATTTATTTATAAAATAATGTTAGATTATTAGTGAAAGGAGGAAAAAATATGAATTACGCATATTGGGCATCAATAGAAGATGTCAAAAAAAACTTAAAAAAGGTAGACTTAAAAAAAGAAATTAAAAAATCTGGAATTCCAATAGCTTATGATGATGAAGGTATTTATATTAATGATGGTGAGGGCCATACGTTAGTTGTTGGTGCGGAAGGCTCAGAAAAAACACAGCTTGTAATATTACCAGTAATTAATTTATCGATGAAAGCTGGTGAGTCAATATTAGTAAATGATGTAAAAGGAGAGCTTTATAAAAATACAAGCGTTAAATTACTTGAAGAGGGATATGATGTTAAAGTAATTGATTTTAATGATTTTACCAAAGGGGACTTTTGGAATCCATTTGATTTGGTAATAAGAATATACAAAGAAAATAAAGATTATGCAAAAGAACTTATTAACATCATTGCAAGTTACTTAATACCCGTAAGTAATCCGGATGATTTTTGGTCAAATTCAGCTTCTAACTTATTTACTGGAGCAGCTTTATACTTACTTGAGAATAATAAGGAATTATCACTAAATTCTATATTTGATTTGATTAGTAGATTCGAAGATGAAAAAGAAATTTCTAATTTTAAAAATAAATTAAATAAAAAGGCGGCTTCATACGCTTATCTTACAAGTGTTTTAGCATCTCTGAAGGAAACAAGATTAAGCATTATATCTGTATTAAATCAGACTCTAACTGATTTAATATCTAATGCATCATTAAATGATACTTTATCAAAAAGTACGTTTGATATCATGAGTTTTAACAGTTCTAAAACAGCTTTATTTATCATACCTAACAGGTTTAAAAAATATATTAACTTGCAAAGTCTTTTTATAAATGAAATATATGAAGCGATTAACTACGTAGGAGTTAAAAATAATGTTAACTTTATTCTTGATGACTTTGATGAATTAGATGAAATCAAAAACATAAGTTCAATGTTAAGTTATTCAAGAGGGTTAAGAATAAGATTTATTAATTGCATTAGAAGTTATTTAAACCTTGAAAGAGTATATAAAAAACATAATATAGAGCTTTTGGAAATGTGTTTTTCTAACATAATTTATTTATACTCTAATGATTTGCATACGCTAGAAAAAATAAGTAAATTATGTGGTGATAAAAAAGATGAGAAAGGTAATGTTGAACCATTTGTAACCAAAGAAGAGTTAAGGGTTATTAATAGTATGAACGCTATTGTGATAATGGCAAGGACAATGCCTTTAAAAACTAAGATGATTCCTAATTATAAAATAAATTGGGGATATGAAGTAAAAGAAAATGAAATTCCAGAAAAAGAATAAAATTATAAAACCTTTTGTGTTTTTTCACGTAATGCATATAGGAAGTATGAAACCTATATGCTCTTTTATTTCACCTTGTTAGTCTGTTTTGACATAATTATTTACATTGTAAATTAAAATTTATACTAATAATATTAGAATTTTGATAAAATTAAATTGGAGGGTTATATATGAGTACAACTATTTATATTACAAGACATTCTATTCCTATGAACATGTATCCATCGATTAAAAATGAGGATGAATTTCAAACTAAAAATGAAAAGCAAATACTTTCGGTAGAAGGAGAAAAAAGGGCCAAAAAACTAAGTAAATTAGAAGAATTACAAGATGTTGATATTGTTATATCAAGTAACTATGTAAGGGCTATTGCAACTGCTAAATACGTAGCGAACAAAAATGATAAAGATATAATAATACACGATGATTTTGGAGAAAGAAAATTTGGTAATATTAATTCATATAGTGAGTTACCAGAAGATTTTTATGAATGTCAAGCAAAAGATGAAACGTATAAACTTCCTGGTGGTGAATCAAGAAAAGAGGTTGCAGAAAGAATTTTTAATGCGTTAAATTATGTTTTAAATGAATATAAAAACAAAAAGATTTTTATCGTAACACATGGTACCGCGTTATCCTGCCTTTTTTCTAAAATAGCGAAAGTTGTGGTTACTGATTATAAGGAATATAAAATGAATTTATATTTTAATGATAAGTTAATATTTGATGGTATAAGATTCGATGCACCAGAATTATTTAAACTAGAGTTTGATGAGAATAATAAATTAACCAATTTAAAGAACATAAAAATAAAATATTAATTATTCAATTTTAAAGGAAGCTTAATGATGAATAAAAAATATTTAAAGGTAATGTTTGGCAATACTAGCGGTGCAGACAAAGCTTTAAAATATAAATTAAATGCGGTTAATGTTGCAAAAAAATGGAATCCTAAGGCTAATAATCCAGAAGATATGGGAGGATTTAACTTTAGTGTGGAAGATAAAATATTAAGATGGCTAGTTAGAGGGGATACTTTATATGATGTTACCATTCCAGAAGATGCTGATATTATTGATGTAGAAAGTAAATCTGCACCTCATGGCGTGTTTAGATCAAACAAAATAATGTTATCAAACCAAAGAAAAATAACCGATGATATAGCGATGGATTTATACTTAAAATCAGATTTACCAGAAAAATCATATTATAAAGCTTTGATAGGATGTGCGGTTAGAGGATATAAGAATACTTGTTTTAAAATTATAAAAGATAAAATAAATAAAAATAACATTGATATTGTTTTAAGCGAAGCAAATGACTTTATCGAACCTTATAAAAAAGATGATAATTCTAAAAATAAAAATGAAGTATTGGATGAGGTTCTTGAGTGTTTAAATGAAATAAAAAGTAATACACTAATTAGTATGTTTGTTGATAAAAAAACGTATTTTAAGAAGATAAGTAGTGATAAGGTTATTAATATAACAGGTGAATCAGGAAGCGGGAAGTCTACTTATACAGATAAATATTTAAATGATGATAATTATATCATAATAGATACTGATTTAGTATTTAATAATGATTTAGTAAATAATAAATACTTAAATGAAATAAGGAGTTTGTTTAAAGATAAAGAAAAAGATATTTTGATAAATGATTTTGATTACTTTTATAAGACTATTACAGATTATTTTAAAGAAAGCAATAAGACATTGGTAATTGATTCCGCACAATATCGAAATATTAAAGATTATTCAATATTAAAAGGAACTATAATAATTCTTAGAATAAGTGCTAATACATGCTATGAAAGATGTATTAATAGATGGAAGAATAATCATAAAAATTATAGTAATGAGGAGCTTACTAAGTTTATGAAAAAGAAAGAGGGTATATATTCTTGGTATAAATATTTAAATTGCTTTATAGAAAAAGTGGATAAAATGAAGGAATATAAGATTTTTCCTAATAAAGAAACTTTTAATGCTATAAATAGTGCCTATGAAGACGATGAAAAAATTTTTAATTCAGTAGACGATTTATTTAAAGAGCTTAATAAGTAAGTTCTTTTTTTATTGAGATTGACTATTTGGTTGGTATTTGATATTATATAAAACGCTTATAAAAAGAGGGGGATAAAAGGTGAAATTAAATACGCAGGAAAAAATAAGGATGGGTGAAATAGCATTATTATTAAGTGGTGGAGTAGCATATTACTTATTAGAAAATCCAGATGTTAATGCTTATATGATATCTAATTTGATGGGACTTCCTTATGTTTTGGACGTTATTTCTTCATTTAGAACACAAAAGTTTACTGATGAGTGGAAAGAGTTAAAGAAACTAGATGATAATATTGTTTCTAATACCGCTTATATAATTGATTATATAGGGAATAATAATCCTATTGGTATATTTGCAAGTTATATTTATTTATATAGACAAGGTTATTTATCTTATAATAAAAACTTTACGTATGATGCTGATATGAAAGATTTTTCAACACTGCTTAGTGTTGATGTTTATAGGGGAAAAGGTGTTTGTAGATCAATTTCTGAATTATTAACAAAAATTTATAGAAAACTTGGTTATGATTCAAAAACTTTAGTAGTAAATACAAATGAAATGGCTATAAAAGATAATATACATTTATCAAATATTAGTTTGCAAAAATCACAAACTGGTGGAAAATTAGCTGATAAGGTTATGAAAATAACAAGTGCTTTTCATACTCCAAATCATGCTATTACCTTAGTAAGTGATGGTATAAATAATTATAAATTAGATCCAACAAATGATTGTATGTTTTTAACTGAAAATAAAAATAGATTTTTATCACCAACGTGTAGTTGGGGTGTTGTTAAAAATTATAGTTTTTTTAATACATTGTATAGTGTATTAGGTTTTTTAGATAATGATGTTAATATGTTTGGTGGTGTTAATCAATATGATAGGCCAGATATAGACATAAATCTTTATAAAGAACTATATTTGCAAGCATTAGAAATTTGTAGTCAAAATGAAAGCCTTTTTGATTATTTTTATGAAGACAATAAACCATTATATAAAGATGTAAATGAAATTTCAAATGCTCAAGGTAATATTATAAAAAGATTGTTTCCAATAATTCCTAATAAAAAAGGTATTTAGATGTACCTTTTTTAAATTAAAATATATTAGCACTCTTGCTTGACAAGTGCTAATGATTGCTATATAATGTATTAAGTAGCATGAAATAATGCAAATTATATTTATAGAATTGGGGTGAATAATATGTTTAATATGAATGAAGAACAAGAAGAAAATGTTTTAGAAAAATATGGTAGAGATATTACCAAACATGTTAAAGATGGAAAGGTAGATCCAGTAATAGGTAGGGATGATGAAATACGTTCTATTACTCGTATTTTATCTCGTAAAACAAAGAATAATCCGGTTTTAATTGGTGAGCCTGGTGTTGGTAAAACTGCTATTATAGAAGGACTTGCTGGGCGTATAGTCAAAGGTGATGTACCAAGTTCTTTAAAGGATAAAACGATTTGGGAACTTGATATGGCATCATTAATCGCTGGTGCAAAATATCGTGGTGAGTTTGAAGAAAGATTAAAAAACGTTCTTAATGAGATTAAAAAGTCCGATGGTAACATTATCATGTTTATTGATGAAATTCACATGATTGTTGGTGCTGGAAAGCTAGAGGGTGCAATGGACGCTGGTAACATGTTAAAGCCAATGCTTGCAAGGGGTGAGATACACTGTATTGGTGCAACGACTTTAAATGAATATCGTAAGTATATTGAGTCTGATGGTGCCTTAGAAAGACGTTTTCAAAAAGTATTAGTTAAAGAACCTACCGTATCTGATACGATAACTATTTTAAGGGGATTAAAATCACGTTTTGAAGTTCATCATGGAGTTTCAATTTCAGATGGTGCTTTAGTCGCGGCAGCGACACTTTCAAATAGATACATAACTGATCGTTTCTTACCCGATAAGGCAATTGATTTAATAGATGAGGCTTGTGCTACAATTCGGGTGCAAATGGATTCAGTGCCTGAAAACCTAGATAGCTTAACTCGTAGGATAATGAAACTACAAATTGAAAAAGAAGCTATTAAAAAAGATAAAGATGATATTAGCAAGCAAAGAGTAAAAGAATTAGATGTTCATATTAAAGAAATGAAAGATGAAGAATCTAAGTTAAGAAATGATTGGGAAAAAGAAAAAAACATACAAGCAGATATTAAAAAGACTAAAAAAGACTTAGAAGATGCACGTTTTAAACTTGAAATGGCAGAAAATAACTATGATTTAGAATCTGCAGCAAGATTAAGACATGGCATTATTCCAGAGCTTGAAAAAAAGCTTGATAACTTAAAAAATAAAAGTGAAAATAAGATTTTATCTGATAGAGTAACAGAAGAGTCTATCGCTAGCGTTATTTCAAGATGGACAAATATTCCAATTGCTAAATTATCGCAAGGGGAAAAAGAAAAAGTTTTGCACCTAGAAGAAAACATGAAAAAAAGAGTAAAAGGTCAAGATGAAGCATTAAAATTAGTTGGTGATGCTATTATTCGTTCAAGATCAGGTATTAAAGATGAAAACAGACCAATCGGTTCATTTATTTTCCTAGGACCAACTGGTGTTGGTAAAACCGAAGTTGCAAGAACACTTGCATATGAGTTATTTGACGATGAAAAACACATGGTTAGAATTGACATGAGTGAGTACATGGAGTCTCATTCTGTTGCAAGATTAATTGGAGCACCTCCAGGATATGTTGGTTATGATGAGGGAGGACAATTAACCGAGGCAGTAAGGAGAAATCCATACAGTATCGTCTTATTTGATGAAATAGAAAAAGCTCACAAAGACGTTTTAAACATTCTTCTTCAAATACTAGATGATGGAAGAATAACGGATGGACATGGTCGTACGGTTGATTTTAAAAACACCATAATAATCATGACTTCCAACGTTGGAAGCCAGTATGTACTTGATGGTAAAGTTGATGAAGATGTTGTAAAAGCTGAGTTAAAGAATTATTTTAGACCAGAATTCTTAAATCGTGTAGACGAAATAATCGTGTTTAACGCTTTAGAAAAAAACGTTATTTATCAAATACTAGATAAGTTAGTAGATGATTTAAATAAAAAGTTAAAACATCAAAGAATAACTATCAAGTTAAATGATAAATCAAGAGATTGGATCGTTGATAATGGTTATGATCATAACTTTGGTGCAAGACCTTTAAAAAGATTTTTATCTAAAAACTTAGAGACATTGCTTGCTAAAAAATTAATTGATGGAAGTATTATCACTGGTGATAATTTAACCATTGATGTTAAAAATAATGATTTAGTTATTTCAAAATAGAATCTTTGTTGATTCTATTTTTATGTTAATTTAATACTCGAAAAGTATAAAAATTAAAATATTGGTTTTTTATGATATAATAACTTTTAAGGAAGTGATGTTATGGGTACTTTGTTTATTGTTGCAACACCAATAGGTAATTTATCAGATTTTTCCATAAGAGGTATTGAAACTCTTAAAAATTGTGATTATATTTTAGCGGAAGATACAAGACAAACGGTAAAATTATTAAATCACTTTGATGTTAAAAACAAGATGGTTTCTTATCATAAATATAATGAAGAAAAAAGAAAACAAAGCATTATAGATGATTTGAAAAGTGGTAAAACAATAGCACTCGTATCAGATGCCGGAACTCCATGTATATCAGATCCTGGATACATCCTTGTAAAACACGCAAGAAAAAATAATATAAAAGTTGTTGCAATTCCTGGTTGTTCTGCACTAGTAGCAGCTTTATCAGTCGCAGGCTTAGATACTTCTTCTTTTACTTTTTACGGTTTTGTACCAACTGAAAACAAGCTAAAAAAAGAACTGTTTTATGATATAAAACACTCAAATGTGAAAACAAAAGTGGTTTATGAATCTCCTAAAAGAATAATTAAATTTTTAATGGAATTACTACATGAAATACCAGGCTGTGTGGTCTGCGTAGCTTCTGAAATAACAAAGATTCATGAATCTTATGAATATGGTAAAATAAAAGATGTATACGAAAAAATGAAAAATAATCCAGACTCATTAAAGGGTGAATACGTTATTTTGATACAAAATGAAAAAGAAGAAGAAAAAGAAAATGAAATGTCAATTGAAGCTATGTTAATGGATGTTATCGTAAAAGAAAGATGTACAATAAAAGACGCAATTAAAATACTAAGTGAAAAGCAAAAAGACATCTCTAAAAAAGATATATATAATGCTAGTTTAAACTTAAAAGATATATTAAAAAAATAATATATTATAATATCTAACTTAGTATGTTTTCATATAATATATTATGAAAGTTCATATTTTATTTAATTTGTTTATCCAAATATTCATAATTTTTATAAGTTCTAACTTGTTTTTTTATTCATCTCCGTTTAAGTTTGTAATTTCTATATTTATTATTTGGCTTGTTTTTGTCCCTTATTTTATAGAAATGTATAAAAGTAGCAGTATAAATACGTGTTATCATTATGTTTTTAGTATATTTTGTTTAATATTATTCATATTTTTAATTGTTTTTTAATAACTTTGTTATATAATAAAAGTATAAAAAGAATAGGAGATATGACATGAATAGTAATTTTAATGATATAATTGATGTTATTTTAACGTTTGTTGATGATGAAGAAATTAAGAAAAACGTTGCGGTATCTGGTAGTATCGTTCCTTATTTGGTTTCGAATAAAGAGTCGTTAGAAAATCATACTGACTTTTATATATTAGTTAAAAATAAAAAAATGACTCTAGTGAGAAATAAAATAAAAGAGTTTACCAAAGAGTATGAACTTGACTTTGTAACCGATTCTAAAAAATATAGTAAAGAAGATTATGGTTTTAAAGTAAAATATCAAGGAACAACAATAGGTTTTTTCCCGTACTCAATCATTGATAATAATTTAACTATTAAAACATATTCCATTAATAAAGATAAAGATAAGATTTACTTAAAGAAAAAAAGTATACCTAACGTAAGGAAAAGTAGCGTAATAAGACTTATTAACTTTCAAAAAAAACAAATAAGAATAATGACTCCAGAATTTATTTTAGCGGATAAAGAAACCCATGAAAAAGAACCAGGTAATCCGACTGATGAAACCATGAGGTTATTAGATAAAATTTGTGATGAGGATATTCTTAAATCCGTAAGACAAAGTGTAAGTGAAGAAAATATTAAAATAACTGAAAAAGAGTTGAATAATAACAATTATATTTTAATTGCAATACTAGCAGGTTTAGTTATTCTTCTTATTGTTGTAGCATACATTTGTTTTAAAAATTAATCCCAATTAGGGGATTTTTTTAGTATAATAATAGTGAGGTGATAAAAATGCAAAAAATAATATTTCATGTTGATGTTAATAATGCGTTTTTATCATGGCAAGCAGTTGAAATGCTAAAGACTGGAAGTTCTCTTGACATAAGGAAAATACCCGCTGTTGTTGGTGGTGATGAGCAAAAAAGAAGGGGCGTTGTAGTCGCTAAAAGTTATCCTGCTAAAAAACTTGGGATAACAACTGGAGAGCCTATTTATTTAGCAAGAAGAAAAGCATCTGATTTATACGTTGTACAATCTAATAAAGATAAATATAAAGAATACTCAGATAAATTATATAATTTACTTTGTAAATATTCACCAGTAATAGAAAGGTATTCAATAGATGAGTGTTTCATGGATATGACTGGAATGGAATTAATGTATAAAGATCCGGTAAAGTTGGCATATCAAATAAAAGATGAGGTTGAAAAAACACTTGGTTTTACCGTTAACGTTGGGGTTGCAAACTGTAAGGTATGTGCTAAAATGGCAAGTGATTTTGAAAAACCTAATAAAGTGCATACGTTATTTGATTACGAAGTAAAAGAAAAAATGTGGCCTTTAAAAGTAGAAGATTTATTCATGGTTGGTAAAAGTTCTAGTGATAAACTTCATAAACTAGGAATTAACACGATAGGTGATTTAGCAAAGGCTGATTTAAATCTTTTAACTAGGTATTTTAAATCACAGGCAAAAACGATGCATGGTTATGCAAACGGAATAGATGACTCAAAAGTAGAAAGACCAGTTCCTAAAAACAAAGGAATAGGGCACTCTACGACGCTTCCTTATGATTTGACTAGTATTTCGGAAATTAAGGCTGTTTTAAGAAAACTTTCAGATATGGTTGGAATAAGATTAAGGAATGAAAAAAAGCTTGCAACGGTTGTTCACGTACATTTTAAAAATAGTTCATTCATAAGTTATGGTCATCAAAAAAAATTGGTTAACCCAATTTCATCAAATGAAGATATATATGAGGTTGCTTGTGATCTTGCCAAAGCATCATGGAAAAATGATCCCATAAGGCTTGTTGGTTTAAGAGTAAGTGATTTAACAGATAAAGCGTATGAGCAAATGTCTTTGTTTGAAGAAGCAGGAAAAATAGAAAAAAGAGATAAAGTTCAAAAGGCAATAGACGAAATAAATAGCAAATTCGGCTCAAATACCATTAAAAGTGCATCTTTATTTAATAAAAAAGAAAACAAGTTTTAGTTTTCTTTTTTGTATCCAATATACGGTAAATTTCTATAGTTTTGATCATAATCAAGACCATAACCAATAACAAATTTATCTTCTATTTCAAAACCAACATAGTCAGGTTCAAAATCAACTATTCTTCTTGCTTTTTTATCTAGTAAAGTACATACTTTAATACTTCTTGGTTTTTCTTTTTCTAGATAAGGTATTAAATAATTAAGGGTTTTACCAGTATCAATAATGTCTTCTATTATTATGATATCATCATCTTTTATATCATTAAGCATGTTAGCTACTAACTTTATTTCACTACTGTTTTCTCCAACATAACTTTCTACTTTTAAAAAGTCTATTTTTACGTTTTTACTTATGTACCTAGATAAGTCACAAGTAAAAAATATAGATCCTTTTAAAATACATATCAAATGAATGTTTTTATCCTTATAATCAGATTCTATTTGATGTGCTAATTCTTTTGTTCTTTTTTGTAATTCTTCTTCGTTTATTAATGTTTCTATATTATCCATGTTACACTCCTATATAAAAATTATATCACATTTTTATAAATATATATTGATTTATTTTTATATGTTTGTTAAAATACTATTGCATTTGTTAAGTGCAATTATTACTTATACTTGGCGGAATTGGTGAAGTGGTTAACACGCCGGATTGTGGCTCCGGTATGCATGAGTTCGATCCTCATATTTCGCCCCATATGAAAATATAACCAGCTCTTGGGAGTTGGTTTTTGTTTGTTAAAAAAGAATTGGCAACTCAAACCCAACAATATGGTATAATAAAAAAGTAATGTTAGGTGTGAGGTTTTTTCAATAATTTAAACTATTTTTATATAGAATATCAGTATTTTTTATATTTTTTCATACTCATTAGAAAATAAATTCCTTATAGAAGAGAGAATTTTAAAAATAATTAATATAACAAAGTAGTGGGAGTGATAATATGTGTGCAAATGAAATAAAAAATAATGAAAAAGCTATTAAAAATAAAGAGAGTCTAATAAACAAAATAAACTACAACAAAATAACCATTGATGAATTTTTGAAACTTGATGAAAATAATTTGATGTTAGCCACGAATCCTGGAAGAATGGGTGATGAAGATGGCTCATATTTTATTATGAAAGATAATGATAAGTTTGTAGCTTACAGAATAAGTGGCTGGATGTATGGACAAAAAGAGAATAATTATGTTTCGTTTGACATGATGTGTTCTCATTTTCCTAAATGGAAAGAAGCATGGGAAAATTATGCTAAAGAAGACTATGATGGTAAATATAAGTATGTATATATGGGATTTGGCAATGGATTATGCATAGATAAAAGAATTTATGAAGAGTTTAATAAATTTCTTGAACTTGTTGTATCGCAAAATCCTAGGTATAAAAGTGAAGGGAAAATACCAGCTTTATATTATAATTCTTGGGGAAAAGCATTATTGTTATATGTAAAAGAAAAGAAGATAGAACTTATATAAAGGCAATAGGAAATAATGAAAAAGTGCTAGGAAACAGATAAGAATGATATTAAATTGTCTTCTTCTATAAATAAAAAATATTTAAGTAAAAAATAACGTAACACAAAATAATACTTATAGAAAATATGGATAATGTGGTACAATGATATAGAAATGTTAGGTGTGATAATATGAACGAAAAAGATTTTGATTCTAGTATGAATCCTTATCAAGAAAAACAAAAGCCTAAAGG
>CAYSJY010000002.1:0-35381 GCA_964431705.1 uncultured Muribaculaceae bacterium
TTTGCAACAAGTGATTTAAATGATTTATATAGACGTGTTATTAATCGTAATAATCGTTTGAAAAAACTTTTAGAATTAAATGCGCCTTCAATTATTGTACAAAATGAAAAAAGAATGCTTCAAGAAGCAGTTGACGCATTGTTTGATAATGGAAGACGTGGAAGAAACGTAACTGGTCCTTCTAACAGACCTTTAAAATCAATTTCAAGTATGTTAAAAGGAAAGCAAGGTCGTTTCCGTCAGAATTTACTTGGTAAACGTGTTGACTATTCTGGTCGTTCGGTTATTGCTGTTGGGCCTACTCTTAAAATGTATCAATGTGGTATACCAAAAGAAATGGCACTTGAATTATTTAAGCCACACGTTATTCATGGTTTAGTACAAAGAGATATTGTTCATAATATTAAATCTGCTAAAAAATTAATTGAGAATCAAGATGAAAGAGTATGGGATGTTGTTGAGGATGTTATAAAAGAACATCCAGTAATGTTAAACCGTGCTCCAACCCTTCATAGGTTAGGTATCCAAGCATTTGAACCTAAGTTGGTAAGTGGTAAAGCTATTCGTCTTCACCCACTTGTTTGTACGGCGTTTAATGCTGACTTTGATGGTGACCAAATGGCAGTTCACGTACCACTTTCTGAAGAAGCTCAAGCAGAAGCTAGAATATTAATGCTTGGTGCTAATAACATTTTATCTCCAAAAGACGGAAAACCAATTGTTACACCTTCACAGGACATGGTATTAGGTAATTATTACATAACCATGGAAAAAGCTGGAATAGAAGGTGAGGGAAGGGTATTTAAAGATGCTAATGAAGCGATTGAAGCATATGAAAGAAGAGAAATAACTTTACATGCTAGAATTGCTCTTCCAACAAAATCTTTAAAGTACAAAACCTTTACTGAACAACAAAAACAAATGTATTTAGTTACAACACCTGGTAAATTAATTTTCAATGAAGTATTACCAGATGGATTCCAATATATAAATGAACCAAGTGACGATAATTTTGAAAATTTAACGCCAATGAAATATTTCTTACCTAAAGGTACAAATATTCCAGAGGCAATAAAAGAAATGCCACTTGTAAAACCATTCCCACAAGGAGCCTTAAAAAGCATTATTGCCCAAATTTTTAAACGTTATAAAACAACGGAAACATCAATAATGTTAGACAGATTAAAAGATTTAGGGTTCAAGTATTCTACTTTATCGGGTATCTCAATTTCTATAGCTGATGTTGAAACAAGTGAAAAGAAGCATGAGATAGTTGAAAAATCTCAAAAAACGGTTGATACCATAAACAAACAATACAGACGTGGTTTAATAACTGATAAAGAGCGTTATGAAAAAGTTTGTAGTGTATGGAATAATGCAACAAATGAAGTTCAAGCTGAGTTAAAGGCTAAAGTGGAAGCTCCAACTGATAACCCAATCATGATGATGATTAACTCTAAAGCACGTGGTAATATATCTCAGTTTACACAGCTTGCGGGTATGCGTGGATTACTTGCTAAACCTAACGGTGAAGCAGTAGAAATACCTGTTACATCATCATTCATCGATGGACTTTCTGTATCAGAGTTCTTTATATCAACTCATGGTGCTCGTAAAGGAAACGCTGATACGGCTTTAAAAACGGCAGATTCTGGATATTTAACAAGACGTTTAGTCGATGTTGTTCAAGATGTTATTGTTAAAGAAGAAGATTGTGGAACAACACAAGGCGTTGTTGTATCCGATTTTATAGATGAAGCCGCTGGTACAGTAATAGAATCTCTTCACGAGCGTATTGTAGGGCGCTTTACTAACAAAAAGGTTATTAATCCAAATACTAAGGAAATAATAATTGATAAAAATGAACTTATTACGGAGCCTATCGCTGATAAAATAGATAAAGCTGGTATAAAAGAAGTTGAGATAAGAACCGCTCTTACTTGTAAAAGTGAAAATGGTGTTTGTGAACATTGTTATGGTACTAACTTAGCTACTGGTAACCTTGTTGAGATAGGTGAGGCTGTTGGAATTATGGCTGCTCAATCAATTGGTGAACCTGGTACTCAGCTTACTATGCGTACTTTCCATACTGGAGGTACTGCATCAGGTGAGGATATAACTCACGGTTTACCTCGTGTACAAGAATTGATTGACGCAAGAAATCCAAAAGCGAAATCAACAATTGCAGAAATAGATGGTAAGATAACCAAAATAGATGATTTAAATGGTAAGTTCAGAATTGAAATAACAAATGATGTTGAATCAAGGGAACATACAACAAATTATGGTGTTAAGCTTTGTGTTGAACAAGGGGATACTGTTAAAGCAGGTGATAAACTAAACGTTGGTTCAATTAATCCAAAGGAATTACTTGCGGTAACTGATCCTATAACAGCTCAAAATTATATTTTAGAAGAAGTTCAGAAAGTTTATAAATCACAAGGTGTTGACGTTTCAGATAAACATATTGAAATACTAGCACGCCGTATGATTGCTCGTATTAAAATAGTAGATGGTGGTGAAACATCGCTTGTTGATGGAAAATTAGTATCAATGCATGAGTTTACTAAAGTAAATAAAGATGCAATTATAATGGGTAAAAAACCAGCTATAGGTCGTCCTATAATGCTTGGTATTACTAAAGCATCACTAGAAACGGATTCATTCTTATCAGCTGCATCATTCCAAGAAACAACAAGAATATTAACAGATGCAGCAATAAAAGGAAAAGTTGACCATTTAAGCGGATTAAAAGAAAACGTTATAATTGGTAAATTGATTCCAGCAGGAACGGGTTCTAAGTATTATTCAAATGTTAATTTTTCTCTTGAAAGTGAACAAATTGAAGATGATGCTTTAGAAGTATTAGAAAACCAATTAACAGATTAGAAAGTCTTTGGCTTTCTTTTTTGTTTGTATAGTGTAATGCTTATGAAGGTGATTAATTATATATACAAAAAAAAGTTAGGTTAATAGAAGATTAGAGAAAATATGTCATGATAATTTAAAATTAAATATAAAAAAGAAGTAAGAAAAAAAATATTATTAACTTTTAAAAATTATTAAAATGTATTATATTTATATGCGTTTTTTTCTTTTTATGATACAATATACTTTAAGGTGGTTTTATGGATGAAGTTAAGCAGTTTTTGAATGGTCTTAAGATAAAGGTAAGTGACGTTTTAATAGTTGCAGTATCGTATGGACCAGATTCTATGTTTTTACTTGACTTATTAAAAAATAAGTATAAAGATAATAATATAATTTGTGCACATGTAAACCATAATCATCGAAAAGAAAGTATAAAAGAAGAGCAAGATTTAAGAAAATATTGTGAAAAAAATAACATTATTTTCGAATTAATGACAATTGAATGTTATAAAAATAATAGATTTACCGAAGATGAAGCAAGACAAAAAAGATATGAGTTTTTTGATAGTGTAATGAAAAAATATAAATCTAAGTACTTGTTTACCGCTCATCATGGTGATGATTTAGTTGAAACGGTTTTAATGCGTATTTCTCGTGGGTCTAATTTGAATGGGTATTGTGGAATAAAACAAATATCCAAAAGAAATAATTATAGTATCATAAGGCCTCTTTTATATTTAACCAAGGATTTTATTATTAAATATTTGGATAATAATGATATTTCGTATGCGCTTGATTATTCTAATAATGATTTAACTTACACAAGAAATAGAATTCGCATTAATGTTCTACCATATTTGAAAAAGGAAAATATCAACATTCATAAAAAGTTTCTTTCTTTTTCTTTAGAACTAAATGATTATAATGAATTTGTAAATGAAATAGTTGTGGAAAAATATGATAAAGTTATTTCTAATAATAAAATCGTAATAGAAAAAATAAAAAAAGAAAAAGCTCTTATCATAAGAAAAATAGTAGAGTTATATTTATTAAGTATATATAAAGAAGATATTAAAAAAATTAC
The DNA here is from genome assembly GCA_964431705.1 of uncultured Muribaculaceae bacterium. GTDB lineage: Bacteria > Bacillota_I > Bacilli_A > RF39 > UBA660 > Aphodocola. The sequence continues at coordinate 3,956 of CAYSJY010000002.1, forward strand.
TAACAAACACGTGTATCAATTAATTGATATGATTTATAGTAAAAGAACTACGTATGAATTATCATTTCCAAATGAAATAATAATAGTTAAATCTTATAATGTGATATATTTCGGCAGAAAAAAAGAATATAATAGCTACTGCTATTGTTTAAAAAAAGCCGTTAAATTGCCTTATAATTATGTTATAAGAAAAGTTGATGAATTATCTGATACATCTAATTATACAACTTGTCTTTTGAGTAGCGAATTAAAATTACCATTGTTTGTTAGAAATAAAAAAGCAAGCGATGTAATGGAAGTTTTAAATCTTAAAGGAAAGAAAAAAATAAAAGATATATTAATTAATTCAAAAGTTGCTAAAGAAAAAAGAGACTCTTACCCAGTGGTAACTGATAAAACTGGTGAAATCATATGGCTTCCCGGTATTAAAAAGTCTAAATACGATAAGTCAAAAACAGGAAATTATGATATAATATTAAAGTACTACAAGGAGGATTTATAATGCAGAATAACCAAAATATGAAAAAGGGAATGTTTCCGTACATGTTATTGTTAATAATTGCTATTGCGATAATGCTTTTTTATAGTATTTCAAATAACATGAACACGGAGTTAACATACAATGAATTTATTAATGAATTAAATAATAATAATATTGAAAAAGTTGTAATAACACCTAGTACCTCTGCTTATACATATCAATTAACAGGTACGTTAAAAGATGCAGAAGATGGAGAAACTTTTAGTGTTACTACACCTCTTTCTGATACTGTTATTGAACAAATAGTAAGTCAAAGTGAAGAAAGTGATTTTACGATAGTATCTGAATCTGATCCTACTTCATCAACTTGGTATGTATTTTTGATGAATATATTACCATACATAATATTGATAGGTATTGCTTTTTGGTTTTTTACAAAGCAATTAGGTGGTCAAAAAGGTTCAATGGACTTTGGAAGAAGTAGAGCAAAACTTAATCCTGATAAAGGAAAAGTAACGTTTAAAGACGTTGCAGGGTTACCTGAGGAAAAAGAGGAATTACAAGAGTTAATAGACTTTTTAAAGAATCCTAAAAAGTTTACCAAATTAGGGGCTAGAATACCTAAGGGAGTGCTTTTAGTAGGACCTCCAGGAACCGGTAAAACATTACTTGCAAAAGCGGTTGCAGGAGAAGCAAATGCACCATTTTATTTCATATCAGGCTCTGATTTCGTAGAGTTATACGTAGGTATTGGTGCAAGTCGTGTAAGAGATATGTTTAAACAAGCTAAACAAAATGCACCATGTTTAATATTCATAGACGAAATTGATGCGGTGGGGCGTCAACGTGGAACTGGTATCGGTGGAGGTCATGATGAAAGAGAGCAAACTTTAAATCAGTTATTAACCGAGATGGATGGGTTTGGTGCTAATGAAGGTATTATAATAATAGCAGCAACAAATAGACCTGACGTGCTTGATCCAGCTCTTTTAAGACCTGGAAGATTTGATAGACAAGTAACTGTTGCACTTCCTGATGCTAAGGCAAGAGAAGATATATTAAAGGTTCACGCAAGAAATAAAATTTTATCTAAAAACGTGCATTTAGATAGTATAGCAAAAAGAACGGTAGGATTTTCTGGAGCAGATTTAGAAAACTTACTTAACGAAGCTGCACTTCTTGCTGTAAGAAGAGAAAAAGCTGCGATTACCATGCCTGAAATTGATGAGGCAATTGATCGTGTAATAATGGGGCCTGCAAAATTAACGAAAAAATATACTGCTAAGGAAAAAAGGCTTGTTGCTTATCACGAAGCCGGGCATGCAGTACTTGGTATAAAGCTTGATAATGCAAATGATGTTCAAAAAGTAACGATAATACCTCGTGGACAAGCCGGTGGATATAACCTTATGCTTCCTAAAGAAGAAAAATATACGGCAACTAAAACTGAATTATTAGAGGAAATAATGGGATTGCTTGGTGGGCGTGTTTCTGAAGAAGTTGTGTTTAATGAAATAACAACAGGAGCACATAACGATTTTTCAAAGGCAACGAAAATTGCTCGTAGTATGGTAACTGAATATGGAATGTCGTCACTTGGACCTGTACAATTAGAAACCCCAGAAGGCAGTTCGTTCTTAGGAAGAGATTATAATAAAAACAGAAACTTCTCTGATCAAGTAGCTTTAGAAATTGATAACGAGGTTAGAAAAATAATTAATGAATGCTATGACAAAGCTAAAAAAATCATTGAAAAAAACAGGGACTTACTTGATTTAATTGCTACCAATTTAATCGAGCATGAAACATTAACTAAAGAACAAATTGACTATTTGGTAGAAAATGGTAAAATGCCAGATGAAGATATGTTAGATGATGTTACTTTACCAAAGCTTAAAGAAATGGCAAAGGAAAAAGGAATAAAAGGATATTCTTCAATGGGGAAAGATGAACTTAAAAGAGCTTTGTCAAGTGAGCTAAAAGAAGAAAAAGAAGAAAGTAAAAACGACTAGCAATGGTCGTTTTTAAATTTTATAAAACTAAATTGAATAAAAGAAAGAAAAATGTTATTATTGTAATATATGGTGGTGCGTATGACAAAAGAAGAAATAATTGCTTTTATAAAAGAAAACACTACAAAGAAAAGTATTTCATTCAAAAGTATAAATAAATTGATTAGTGAAAATAGTCTATCAGAAGAATTAATAGACTTCTTTTATGCATATTTAAAAGAAAATGACATCACATTAGAATCAGATAAAGACTCATATGAATATGATTTGATTAATAGTGAAGTTGAGGACATTATGAGTTTATACTTTAACGATTTAAAAAAGTGGCCGGTTTTATCTGAACAAGAAGAAAAAAATGTTTTGCAAGCAGTTAAGTTAAAAGATAAAAATGCTATTGAAACGTTAATTAATTCAAATCTTCGATTAGTTATATATATAGCTAATAAAGTAAGTAAAAAATATCATTTATCCTCTCTTACTTTATTGGATTTAATTCAAGAAGGAAATATAGGATTAATGAAAGCAGTAGAAAAATATGACATTTCTAAAGGTTTTAGGTTTTCAACATATGCCACAATTTGGGTTAGACAAGCAATGTCTAGAGCCATAACGAATGAAGACAAAATGATAAGATCTCCTGAGCATTTTGTTTGGAAAGCTTACAACATAAATAAATTTATATCTAATTATTTTGAACAACATGCTAAGAATCCAACCGTTGAAGAGATTGTTAAAGGAACGAATGAATCGAAGGAAGACGTTATAAAAATTCTTCAAAATCAATCTTATTGGGTTTCTTTAAATTCCCCTATTAATGACGAAGATAAAAACTCGGAATTAGGTGATTTTATACATGATTCATCAAGTATAAAAACCGGTTTAATAGAAAAACAAGAAATTCAAGAAAAATTAAAAAAAATAATTAAACAAATTTATCTAACAAATGATAAATTTGATAAAGAAGGTAACTTAATTTCATATGGAACAAGTTCATTTAATGATAAAGAAAAGGAATTAATAAAACGTTTTGGCATTGAATATAGCCTAATTAATACCGAGAACTTTAAAATGATAAAGAAAATAGAAAAATTGGAAAGAGAAAGTGAATTTCTTAATATTTTACAAGAAAGATTAAAAGGTATAAAAAAAGACTTATCTAAAGAATTACTAGGAACAAAAATAAGGCGTGGAAAAACAAAAGGATACAAGAAAAACGGAATTATTGCGAAGAAAAAACAATATATAATAAACATGAACTTACAAAGTATTTTAAATCCTGATAAAGAATTTAACGACATAAATGAAATTGTTATTCAAGTTATAAATGAAAATAAAGAACTATTTGAAAAATATAAAAATGAATACAATATGATTATAAATGAGAATAAAAAAACAATTTTAGACATTGTAAAAGAAGGTAATATTAATCAGTTAAATAATAAAATAAATAAACTAAATAAAAATCAAAGAATTAAAAATATCATAATTGATTTATGTGATGAATACATAAACAAAATAAAAGAGTTATTGACTGAGTTTGGAATTAATGAAACAAGAATAAACAATGATATTAAAGTTATAAATAATCAAATTGATATTTTTAATTATGATTTTGAAAAAATTAGTGATTTATCTGATTTATATAAAGCATTAAATGACATAGTAAATGACATGGTAATACACCTACAAAAAAAAGAAAAATTACCGAAACATTATCTAATGAGATTAGTGTTTTATCATAATAATAAACTAAAAAATATATCGTCATTAGACATAGATTTTAATCCAACTAGTAATGATTATGTTAAAAACCATTTACTATATAAAGAGGCAATTCAGTCATTAAGAGAAAGTGATATTATTATCAAAAGACTAGGGCTATATACTTATGATGGTAAGTACACTTTAGAAGATTTAAAAGATGAATACCATATAACAAAAGAAAGGATAAGACAGATTCAAAAATCAGGATTTAGTAAAATAAAGAAAAAATCAAAAAATTCTGGAATAGGAACCGATTTATTTGAAGAAGAATACGTGCCATATGAAATCATAAATAAAATAATGTAGTTTAATATAAAAAACTCAAATATTAACTAAGGGCTTATAATAGCTCTTTTTTATAAATTGTGATGAATAACATGTAAATCAATGTGTATAAATTAAGTTTATTAATGCAAATAGCTAGTAGTTTTTTGGGTAGTATAATAAAATTTGATAAATAAATGAATTTGTGATATCATATGTACAGTGGAAAGGAAAATTAATCTCAAGGAATAAATTTCTTAAGATTGTTTATATTTTACAATATGAATAGTGATTTAGAATATAAAATTAAGTATGTTATCACTCTTTCTAGGGTGAAGTATGAAAATGTAATAAAAAATGCTCAGCATGGTGTTTTTACGACATATGAAAGAGAATTTATAATTGAAGTGATTAAAAATTTTTTTAATGCGCAAGAGTTATATTATGATGATTATGATCCTAATAAAGTATATTATACAGTTAGGTTTGATGATAGAAAGATGGATATTTATTTTGATTTAGAAAATATGTACCATTTATTTGGATTACCAAGAATAAATGATTTATCTGAGTTTGAAGATATAGTTTATTGTTTAAAAAATTCTAAAAATTTAAAGCATAAAAAAACAGGTGAATTTTTAGAATTTTATTCTGAGTTTTTTAAAAAATACGAAGATGATATTGCTAATTATGATTCTAATGAAGAAAATGAAAATAAGAAAAAAATTAATTGGGACAAAGTGGCTATAAAACTGTTTTCATTTTTAAATCTAGGTGTTTTTAGCAAAGGGCAAACCATCGCCTATAGAGATAAAAAACGTACTAAAAAAGAATTGCAAGAATATATTTTTATACGCTTTCCATTATCAGAAAACGTTGACTCTAATAATACAGTTAGAATGATTTTAATAGAGGAAAATTTAAATGGTAAAACAGTTCTTGTACCAAAATCGTTGCAATTTGAACAGTATCAAGAACCGAAACAAGTATCATCAAAATATAAATACATACCAGAAAAAGTTACAATAAATCAATGTATAACTCAAGGAGGTAATGGTAAGTATGTTAGTTAATAGTGAATTATATGGTCTTATAATGCAAGCTGCAAATAATCTTAAATTTAAATTAATTCCTAATGATGATTTAATAGAAATTTATCATATCCAATTAATTGCGGAAATTATTGTTAAAAATATAAATTATTTGAATTATAAAAGTAATTTAGAAACAAGAAAAATATATACTGATTTAGATTATGATGATATTTTATTAAAAAGTAATCAAGAAGATGCGGATAAAAAATTGTTTGAAATTCTTCAATTAAAAGATGAAGACGGAATGATTCGTTTAAAAGCTAAAGAAATAATCAAGCTTACAGAAAAGAATTATTCAAAAGATACTGTAAAAAAATTAATTGATATTTTTAAAATTAATAATGAAATTATTGAACTTAGGTATCAAATGGAGTCTTATTTTCTTATGTTAAATGAATCTCAAGTAAATAATATTAAAATAAAATTGGACGAGTTAGAAAAAGAACTGAATGAAAAAATGAAATTAAAAAATTATAAAAGGTTAGGAATGTAATTAATTTATATTAATCAGATATTTGAATTTATAATGTATCAATTATTCAATTATGATAGTTGAAATTTTATACGTAATATTAAAACGACTAATCGCTAGTCGTTTTTTTAGTTGTTGTATTCTTTTTGGTTGACTTACTTTCATAACCAGGTTGTGTTCCTTTAATATAATATAATATTTTTTTTAATTCAGATTCGTTACTAGCTACCTCTCCAGTTTTTAAATCGGTTAAAACACCAACAACGTTATCAGGTTTCTCATACCAAGATTCATCTTTTTGCCTTAAATATCCCTCTATGGTATCTGCCCATATATTTTTTGCATATTTGTATTCATTACTTGATAGTTCTCTGTTATCATCATATCCAGTCCATACGCCAACTACAACATCTGGATTATAACCTACTGTCCATAAGTCGTAATCAGTTGTTCCACTTTTAACAGCATATTTTTTGGTTAGTTTAAGACTAATTGATGCACATGTGGGTGAGGTATAATCTATTAATGATGTATCATATGTATTTGAAAGTAATTCACTTAGTATATAAGTGTAAGATTCATTTAAAACTCTTTCATTATCAGCCTTGTATTCATAAATGACATCTCCATTTCCATCTTCTATTTTAGTTATTAGATGTTCTTTAACACTTATCCCGGTGTTTGCAAGAGTTGCATATGCACTTGTAAACTCTAAGATTGATAATTCATTAGTTCCTAATGGAAGAGAAGCGTTTGCTTCTAACTTGCTTGTTATTCCCATTTTTCTAGCATACTTAATCATCATGTCTTCTCCTAGAAAAAGATGTGTTTTAATAGCATATATGTTATCTGAGTATGCGATAGCTAGTGCCATGGTAATTTTGTCATTTGGATATATATCGCCATAATTACTAGGGGAATATGAAAGTCCATTACCTAATGAAAAGGTAGTTGGTTTACTTAAAAACGTAGTTGCAGCGGTAAGTCCATTTTCTAATGCAGCATAATAAAGAATGGGTTTCATTGTTGATCCTACTTGTCTTTTAGATTGGACAGCCCTATTATACTGAGATTTAGAGTAATCTTTTCCTCCTGCCAGGGCGAGTACCGCACCAGTATTTGGATCCATTACAACAACGGATACCTGCATTTCATTTTCTTCATCTAAATTATTATTAATTGCCTCTTCTAAAGCCGTTTGTGCACTTACATCTAAATTAGTATATATTTTAAGCCCTTCTTGTCTTATAGTATCATCACTTACCACTTTTAAATCTTGTAATTCTCTTATAACGGCATCTTGATAATACATTAAGGTGCTTAAGTTTAAATTATCTTTTTTGCCATTGTAAGTAAGTTCGACCTCTAGTGTTTCATTCATCTGTTCTTCAGTTATTATGTTATTATTTACTAGTGATTGTAATATTTCTTTTTGTCTTTTTTTAGCAGCTTCCTCGTCGTTTAAAGGGGAATAATTATTTGGTGATTTTGGAATTCCTGCTAACATTGAACTTTCTGCTAAATTTAAGTCTTTAGCAGATTTATTAAAGTAATATAAAGCGGCGTTTTCAATTCCCATAATACCATTTCCATAGTTAATGGTGTTTAAATACCCTTCTAGTATTTCATCTTTTGAATATTGTGTCTCTAATTTGAAAGCATACCATGCCTCCTTAATTTTTCTTTTCCATGTTTTTTCAAATGTTAGAAATAAGTTTCTTGCATACTGTTGGGTTATGGTTGATGCTCCTTGTGTTAAATCTTTTGATTTTATATTAACGATTATTGATTTTATTATTCTAGGCACGTCAAAACCATTATGTTCATAAAAATTTTTATCTTCAGAATAAATAGTAGCATCTATTAAATATTGTGATATATCTTCTAATTTTACCCATTTTTTAGTACCGTTATTACCTTCGTAAAAGCTGTTGCCGTCTTTGTCATACATATATATGCTATTTGAATTTTCAATATCAATTTTGCTTCCGTACTTAGCACACAAAAATAACACTGAATATGAAAAACAAAATATAAGCATTAAGGCGATAACTATTTTACATAATAAATATATTTTTTTCATAAATCGCCTTCTTTCTAATTTTATTATTTGTAAAATTGTATAAAATATAAGTTATATTTAAATTATTTTAAGAATAAAAAGATGGTGTAAATTTTTTAAGTGTAATTATACTCTATTAATCTGTTAAATAAAAAAGTTCAATTCATGTTGACCTTTTTTATTTTATATGCTATATTGTTGCTAGAAAAATTTTAAAGGTGTTTTTATGTCTAAAATAATAATTAATCATGAAATAATATCAAATGGTAATAGGCAGCTTTTAAAAAATAAAAAAGCATTAAAAAAGTCTAGCGAAATAATTTATTTTGATAATGACGTTAAAATAAATGTAAAAATATTAAAAAATAAGATATTAGTTGTAAGAGAAAATGATGAATTTAAAATAGACTTAAAATTTGAAAAGAATAAAAGTATGGTAACAAATTACTATATTAAAGACTTGGGGTTGAAAGTAAAGCTTGAAACTAAAACAAAAGAAATAATCATAAAAGAAGAAAGTATTTATGTTTCTTATGATCTTTTTATGAATGATTCATTTAGTGATAGCTTTACTTATAAATTGGAATGGAGATGTTCGTAATGGATATAAAAAATGATATAAGAAACATTATTTATGATGCCTTAAAAACTTTAGATATATCTTTTGAAAAACAAGATATATTAATAGAAGTTCCAAAGAATAAAGAAAATGGTGATTTTTCTTCTAACGTTGCAATGAAGCTTGCAAAAACGCTAAAGGATAACCCATTAAATATTGCAAATAAAATAAAAGATGCTACTAATTTATCTGATAAAATAGAAAAAATAAAGATTGCTAACCCTGGTTTTATTAATCTTTATTTAAAAGATGAATATGTTTTTAGCGGTATATCAAGTGTTATAAATAACGCTGATGATTATGGTAAATGTAACGTTGGAAAAGAAAAAAAGATAAATATAGAATTCGTAAGTGCAAATCCAACGGGTATTCTTCATTTAGGAACGGCTCGGGGAGCTGCGTATGGATCTAATTTGTCTAATATCATGTCTTTTGCAGGATATAACGTTACTAAAGAATATTATATAAATGATGCAGGAAATCAAATAGATAACCTAGGTATGTCTATTAAAGAAAGATATAAAGGTATATGTGGTCTTGATGAAAATATGCCTTTAGATGGATATTATGGCACTGAGATAATAAACATAGCTAAAGTGATATATAATGAAAATAAAGATGCCAAACTAAATGAAGATTTAGAATATTTTAAAGAGTTTGGTGTATCTTATCTTCTTGACATAATTAAAAATGATTTGGAATCTTTTGGTGTGACTTTTGATGTTTGGACTAGTGAAAAAGCGATTCGCGCTAAAGGAAGAATAGAAGAATCTTTGAAAATATTAAAAGAAAAGGGTTTAACTTATGAAAGTGATGGCGCTTTATGGCTTAAAACAACAGTATATGCAGATGATAAAGATAGGGTATTAATAAAAAAAGATAAAAGTTATACGTATTTAGTTCCAGATATTGCATATCATTTAGATAAGTTTGACCGTGGGTTTGATTATTTAATAAATGTGTTTGGAGCAGATCATCATAGTTATGTATCTAGGCTTAAAGCTAGTATTGAAGCATTGGGTTATGATAAAGATAAACTAGAGGTAAGACTTTTACAAATGGTTAGATTGCTTAAAGATGGTAACATTGTTAAAATGAGTAAAAGAACTGGTGGAAACATAACTATTTCTGAGTTAGTTAATGAAGTGGGATGTGATTGCGCAAGATACTTTTTTGCAGAAAGATCACTAGATGGTCAAATGGACTTTGATATTAGCTTGGCGCTAAAAAAATCTAATGAAAATCCATTTTATTATGTTGGGTATGCCCATGCAAGAATTTGTTCAATTTTAAACGAGGCTAAAAACAAAGGTTTAAAAATTAAAACAGATGTTCATAATATAACGGATACCGACTCAAAAGCTTTAATGCTTAAGGTTTATGAATTCGTTGATGTTATAAAAACTTCTGCTTTAAAAAAAGAACCACATTTAATTACTAATTACGTATATGAACTTGCAAGTTTGTTTCATAATTATTATGGCAAGCATAGAATATTAACTGATGATGTTAATAAAACAGAAGAATATTTAGGGTTAATAAAAACCGTTGAGATAACAATAAAAAATGCTTTAAAATTAATAGGTGTTAAGGCACCTGATAAAATGTAGGAGGAATAAAAAATGAACGTAAGACAAATGTCTGTAGAAGAATTAGAACTTCTATCTTATGAGGATATCGCATACGAATTATTAAAAGTGGATAAATGTTCTAAAACAACCCCAGAGTTATTTAAAGAAGTATGTTCTTTGTTGGGTATAAACGAAGATAAAATGATGGATATGATAGGAGATTTTTATACTAATTTAACAACTGATAAAAGGTTTATTTTACTTGAAGATGCAAAATGGGATTTAAAAGAATTTCATTCGGTAAAATTAGTGGTTGATGAAGAAGAAGAGGAAGAAGACTCATCTGATGAGGAAGTTGCTGAAGAAACGGAAGATGAAGCAATTCAGTCCGATATTGATTCTTATGAAAGTGAAGATGACGATGAAATAAGTGAATTAGAAGACTTGGTTGTTGTTACAGAAGAAGAGATGGATGATTAAATGTTTGAAAGATTAAAAGATATAAAAAAAAGATATGATAGTATAACAGAAGAATTAATTAAACCGGAAGTTATAAGTGATGTTTCAAAAACAACCAAATTATCTAAGGAACAGTCAGATTTATCAGAAATAATTGAGTGTTATAATGAATATTTAAAAGTAACTAAAGATTATGAAGATGCAAAAAAACTTGCTCATGATCCTGAAATGGCATCTTTTGCTTTAGAAGAGGAAGAAAAAAACCTTGCTAAACAAAAAGAATTAGAAAAAGAATTAGAAATACTATTACTTCCTAAAGATCCTAATGATGGTAAAAACATCATTGTTGAAATAAGAGGAGCAGCAGGAGGCGATGAGGCTAATATCTTTGCGGGAGACCTTTATAATATGTATATTAAATATGCTGAGAATCAAGGATTTACCATTGAGAATTTAGGAAGTACTCCAGGTGCGAGTGGTGGATACTCAGAAATATCTTTCATGATAAAAGGAAAAAACGTTTATTCTAAACTTAAGTATGAATCAGGAGCACACCGAGTTCAACGAGTTCCAAAAACAGAATCTCAAGGAAGAGTTCACACATCAACATCAACGGTACTTGTTATGCCTGAAATTGATGATGCCAACTTTGACATTGATATGAATGATGTTAGAATTGATATTACAAGAGCATCTGGTAACGGTGGTCAAGGGGTTAACACAACTGATTCTGCCGTTAGACTTACTCATGTACCAACGGGTATAGTTGTTTACTCTCAAACTGAAAGAAGTCAAATAAAAAATAAGGAAAAAGGACTTAAGATACTAAAATCAAGAGTTTATGATCTTAAAATGAGAGAGCAAGAAAAAGAAATTGGTATTGAAAGAAGAAATAAAATAGGAACAGGTGATAGGTCAGAGAAAATAAGAACATATAACTATCCTCAAAGCAGGGTAACTGACCATCGCATAGGTTATACAACTAATACGTTAGATAGGGTTATGAATGGTAAGTTAGATGATATAATAGAAGCATTAATAACAGAAGATCAAAGAAGACGATTAGCTGGAGAATAATTCTTCAGTTTTTTAAATACAATATGATAAAATAAATATAAAGGAGTATTTGTATGAAAACATTATTTCCAGATTATGAAAATGGATTAGTAAATGTAACTTCATCTATTTTAAAGTACTTTAACATATCTTCTAATCATAAATCTTTAAATAAGTTAGATGACGTATTAAAAAGAAAAAAACCTAAAAACGTGGTGTTAATTTTATTTGATGGATTAGGATATAATATTTTAAAAAGAAATAAAAAATATACACCATTTTTAAATAAATGCTTAATTGATAATATTTCATCATGTTTTCCGTCCACTACGATGTCTGCAAGAACTACCATAGAATCAGGTTTATGTCCTATAGAACATGGATGGTTGGGTTGGGATATGTATTTCAAGTCATTTGATAAAGTAATTACATTAGCTAGAAATTACGTAAAAGGAACTAAAGAAAAAATAACAGATTATAACATTGCTAAGACGCTTTTAAAATATGAATCTTTATGTACGAAAATAAGCAAACTAAATGGTTGTCTTGGAAGTAAAGTAACGTATTATAAATCACATGGACCATCTTTTGTAAGTGTTAAAAAGCAAATAAAAAAAACGTGTAAAAATGGTTTGAAAAATTATATTTACTTTTATTGTAATGAGCCTGATCATACTTTTCATAAACACGGTCTTAACACAAAAAAAGAAAGAAAAATTCTAAAAAAACTTGATAAGGGCTTTAAAAGTTTGTGTGAAAGTTTAGAAGATACACTTGTTATTGCTGTTGCGGATCATGGACATTTAAACGTTGATTATATAACACTTAGTGATTATCCAAATATAACTAACATGTTAAAAGGTAATTTTTCTGGTGATACAAGGGTATGTGTTTTTAGAGTTAAAAATGAGTATAAAAAAACATTTCCATTAGAAGTGAAAAAAGTTTTAAAAGATGATTTTATCATAATGTCTAAAAAAGAAGTCTTAGATAAAAAATTATATGGTACGGGTTTAAAAAACAAATATTTTAATGATGCTTTAGGAAATTACTTTGCTATAGGAGTAGGTAATAAAGCTGTTAAATATGATAAAAGTGGGAACATGCATAAATCGGCTCATTCTGGAATAACAACCGACGAGATGCTTGTACCGTTAATTATATATGAAGGAAAATGATATGAAAAAAGAAATAGAGTATTTAAAAAAATATTACAAAGGTGATATAAAAAAAGCCATTAGTTTATTAGAAAAAGGAAAACCGGTTCAATACATAGTTGGAGAAGTTGATTTTTATGGATACGTACTTTATGTTGATGAAAACGTTTTAATTCCAAGAAGAGAAACGGAAGAATTAGTAGAAGAAGTAATAAAAAGAAGTAGTTTGTTTTCTAATCCTACTATTATTGATGTTGGAACTGGATCTGGTGCTATTGCAATAAGCTTATCAAAAGAACTTAATATAAACGTATATGCATCAGATATTAGTAAAAAAGCACTAGAGGTAGCTTTAAAAAACGTTAGTAAAACAAATGCTTCAGTAACGTTGTATGAGGGAGATATGTTAAAACCATACTCGGATAAAAAATTAAAAGTAGATATAATAGTTAGTAATCCACCTTATATAAAAGAAGATGAAGAAATTGAGGACATAGTAAAAAATAATGAACCTAAAATTGCTTTGTATGCTAAAAATAATGGACTTGAGTTTTATGAAAAGATTTTAAAAGACGCATCTAAAATATTAAATGATAAGTTTTTAATTGCTTTTGAAATTGGTTGCAGCCAAAGTAAAGATGTTAGCGATTTAGCAAGAAAGTATTTAAAAAACGCTAAAGTCGAAACGAAAAAGGATTTGTCGGGTAAAAATAGGTTTGTTTTTGTATATAATTATTAATTATCACTCACTAAATAATAGAGGGTGATTTTTATATGAAAAAAATAGTACTTATATTGCTAGCGGGGTTAATCTTACTAAGTGTTTATAATAAAGTTAAAGAAGATCAAGAAATTAAAATTCCAGATTCTGCTATTAGGTTTAGAGTACTTGCTAATAGTAATTCTTTAAAAGACCAAAAAATAAAAGAGGATATTGCAAAAAAAATGCAAGAAGAGTTATACACACTTTTGAAAAATTCTACAAATATTTACGAGGCAAGAAGCCTAATAAATAATAACTTAGATACTTTTAATGATATTTTAAAAGAAGAGACTAAAGATTTAGAATATTCTTATACAATAGAATATGGAATGCATGAATTTCCAGAAAAAACGTATAAAGGTGTTATTTATGAAGATGGATATTATGAGTCACTTCTTGTTACTTTAGGAGAAGGAAAAGGAGATAATTTTTGGTGCGTATTATTTCCACCGTTATGCATAATGGAAGCAGAAGAAGCAGATAATACAACAGAAGTTGAATATAAATCTTTTGTAAAAGAAATAATTGAAAAATATTTTTAAAACACTTGTAATAATATAATGTAGAGGTGATATTAATCATTAACGTTATATTAATTGCAATAAGTCTTAGCATGGACGCGTTTAGTCTTGCTTTTTCTTACGGAATAAATAAGATAGATAAGAAAAAAATTATCTTAACAGCGATAATGGTCGGATTATTTCATTTTTTCATGCCTTTAATTGGTAATTTTATTGGTATTTCTATATTTAATTACACTATTATAAAACCTAGGTACGTAATGTTTTTAATATTTCTTTTTTTATCAATTGATATGTTTATTCATTTTTTTGAAGAAAAACCTAAAATTAGACATTTAAATTTTCTTGGAATGCTTTTGTTTTCTTTTTCAGTAAGCTTTGATAGTTTATCAGTTGGCGTTGGGTTAAGTTATTTATGTAATAATTTATTGTTCGCGTTAAGTTCTTTTTGCATCATTAGTTTTTTATTTACCTTAGTAGGTTTTATGCTTGGTAATATTTTGTCATTTAAGATAGGTAAATATTCATTTCTACTAGGTTCATTTACTCTTTTTGCTTATGCAATATTAATATTGACAAAGTAAAAAGAATGTGCTACCATATATGGCATTCAAACAAAAGGGGGAAGATTTGAATGAGTAGAAAAAACGATGATTTAAAGAAAACATACGAAAAATATCAAGAGACTGCAGATAATACCCTAACACCAGACGTAAGTGAAAAGCAAGCTTTACCAAAAAAAAAATTAAAAGAAAAACTTGCTGCAACAATCGCCGTTTTCTTGGTTGGTGCTACGCTAATTGGAGTTGGAATTAAGTTTAAAAACAAAGGTACAGACCCAACACCAACACCAGAGACAACGTCTAGCTATGATGATGGATCAGACGATGAAGAAAAAGAAAATTATGAATACGTATTAGTTGAAGACTTTGATATTAACGATTCGACCGCACTAAGTAAAGTTGTAAGTGATATTAAAGCTATCGTTGGGGATGACTACGATATTGAAAACATAATAAAATATTTTAACGGGGTTTTACAAAAAAGTGATTTTTCTGATGATATGAGTGATGATGAAATTTTTGAAGAAATGCAAAAATATGGACCTCAGCTTTATGAAATTTTATCTAACTTGGTTGCTGATTATGTGAATGCCATTGAGAATTTGGAGGCCGAAAAAGCATCTGGTTTAGCAAGTGACATATCAAAACTTGTTTCGGCTGCATCTATTATTTCAAATGATGATAGTGCAAGAGCTTATGGTATTAGATTAGCTGATATTTTAGAAAGCTTATTAAAGGGTGTTAACGATGGTGATATTTCTAGTAGGGATAAATTGGCTAACGAATTTTATAATCTTTCTAATGAAATTAATAATGATGAAGCGTTAGATATTTATACTAAAACAATTTTGCGTGAATCTATGTATGTAGCTCTTCCATTATTTAGTGGTTCTTTAACAGAAGAAAAAATAACTGAATTAGAAAAGGCTAATTATACATCATCAGAGAAAAATCAAATTGGGTATGGTTATATGGGTGACTTTGGATTAGATTATTTATACATTGTTTCAGAAAATGATGATGGCAACATGGGACGTGATCTTACTCCTACAACTGAAGTATATAATAGTTCTGATGTATCTGATGCTAATAATTATGCTGGTTCAACTGGTGAAGAAACCTCAAGTGAGATTGTAAGTCAAGGCGGAAATAGTGTAAGCAGTGAAGGAAGCAGTGAGGTTGTATCTGAGGCAACAACAACCGTTAGTCAGTCAACAACCGTCGTAGAAGTTCCATCAACAGAAACGACTACTAAAACAGAACAAGGTGGTCAAGTAGTTGGAACGACATCTGTTGTAACTGAAACAACAACGGTAATTAGTGAAGAAATAGTTTCTCCAGGAACTGAAGAAGAAACTGTAGAAGAAGCTACAGAAGAATATACTAATTCTACTAGTAGTAGTCTTTCAAATGTACTTACTACTCTTGGTTGGGTAACGGTTTTAGGATCTTCTGCTTTGGGAAGTTTAAATGTTGTTAGATATCATGATAGTAAGAATGCAAGCAAGACAAATAGTGGTGTAAGTAAAACAATGAATAAAAAAAGAAAGTAAACATGTATTGTAAACGCTAGAGTGTAAATTCTAGCGTTTTTTCTTTATATAAATATGTAAAATATGATAAAATCATATTAGTAGGTGGTTTTATTATGCTTGTAAATAGTAATGAGCTTTTAAATGTTGCTTTAAAAAAAGGTTATGCAATAGGCTCTTATAACATAAATAATTTAGAATGGGCTAAATATGTTTTGGAGGCTTGTGATAAAGATAAATCTCCGGTTATTTTAGCGGTAAGTGAAAAAACGATTTTATACCTAGGTGGATATAATGTAGCATATGAGGTTATTTCATCTTTAATAAAAGATTTAAACATAACCGTGCCGGTTGTTTTACACCTAGATCATGGAACGTCTTTTTTATCTTGTAAAAAAGCGATTGATGCCGGGTTTACATCAGTTATGATAGATGCATCAAGTAAAAGTCTAGAAGAAAATATTAAAATAACTAATGAGGTAATTAATTATGCCCAAAAAAGAAACGTTAGTGTAGAAGCAGAAGTTGGAACGTTAAATGATAATGATAATACTAATTCAAGTGATGCTGTTTCGTTTGTTATGCAAACAAATGTTAATTCATTAGCACCAGTTATTGGTAATAAACATGGTATTTATAAAGAAAAGCCAGAGCTTAACTTTGAACTTTTAGGTAATATATGTAAGCAGGTTAAAATTCCACTTGTTTTGCACGGAGCTTCTGGATTGGATGAAAATAATTTAAAAACTGCTATTTTTTGTGGAATTTGTAAAATTAACATTAATACTGACTTGCAGATAGCTTGGGCTTGTGCTATAAGAAAATATTTGAATAATAACCAAGAAGAGTATGATCCTAGAAAAATAATTTCTTCGACAGAAGAAGCAATAAAAAAAGTAGTACACGAAAAAAATAGAATTTTTTCATCTAAAAGGGCTTTTTAATCACTTTTTATTATTTTTATAATAAAATATTATAGATATGGAGGAATAAAATGCACAGGATAATTATCGAAGGTAATAATAAACTAACTGGAAAGGTAAAAATAAGTGGTTCTAAAAACAGTGCGGTAGCACTTGTCCCTGCTGCTGTTTTATGTGATGAGGAAGTAACGATAGCAAACGTACCAAACATCTCAGATATTAATGCATTAGATGAAATGCTTAATTATTTAGGTGCAAAAGTAACAAGAGAAAAAGACGTTATGAAGATTGATTCATCTGAGATAGAAAATAAATTAATTCCAGAGAAAATATCTAAAAAACTAAGGGCTTCATATTATTTTATGGGTGCTCTTTTGGGCAGGTTCAAAAGAGTGCAACTTTATTTCCCAGGTGGATGTTCAATTGGACAAAGACCAATTAATTTGCATTTAAAAGGATTTGAAGCGTTGGGAGCAACCGTTAAAGAGGATGGTAATTTATTTACCATTACGGCTGATAAATTAACAGGTGCTAAAATAAATCTTGATTTTGCATCAGTTGGAGCAACCATTAACCTTATGCTTGCTGCTGTAAAAGCTGATGGTGTAACGATAATTTCTAATGCCGCAAAAGAACCTCATATTGTTAACGTTGCAACTTTTTTAAATAACATGGGTGCAAAAATAAGAGGAGCAGGAACAAGTGAGATAAAAATAACTGGAGTAAATCATCTTCATTCTTGTTTTCACGAAGTAGTTCCCGATTACATAGAAACAGGAACTTACATGATATTGGCTAGTGTAATAGGCGAAAACATGATAATTGAAAACATAATTCCCGATCACGTTGAATCTTTGATATCAAAATTAGAAGACGTTGGTGTTCCAATGGAAATAGGTGTTGATTACGTTAAGATAAGTGCTCCCGAAAAATTAAGTGCAACAAACATAAAAACACAAGTATATCCAGGTTTCCCAACTGATTTACAGCAACCATTTGCGACTCTTTTAACGCAAGCGAATGGCAAATCAATGATTACCGAAACAATATGGGAAAACAGGTTTTTAAACTTGTATGAATTAAATAAAATGGGAGCTACAACTGAGCTATTAACTAATTCAAAAGCAGTTATAATAGGTCCTTGTAAGTTAAAAGGAAAAAAGGTTAAAGCAAGTGATTTAAGAGCGGGAGCCTCTCTTGTAATCGCAGGATTAATAGCAACTGGGCAAACAATTATAGAAAATGCAGATCATATATTAAGAGGTTATGAAGGGATAGTTGAAAAACTTACTAATTTAGGTGCTAAAATAAAATTAGAAGAAGAAAAAGATTAAAAAAATAGTAATATATTAGCCTTATAAAAATAAAATAGTATTGGATTTAATACTATTTTTTTTAAAGGTGATTAAATGAAAAGAAGATATAAATTATTTATTGGTTTTTTTATTACTGGTTTACTTCTTATTGGAATATTTTTTTTGACACGCGATAAAAAGATTTACTACTTATCACTTGGGGATTCTCTAGCAGCAGGACAAACTCCGTATAATACGATTGATAAAAGCTATGGTGATTATGTAAGTGAGTATTTAAAGGACAAGGAAGTTCTTGAGTTTTATACAAAGGACTTTGCACAAAGCGGATATCGCAGTACGGATTTATTAAATGATTTAGAGGATAATAAAGAAATAGAAGTTGATGGTAAAAAAATAACTATAAAAAACGCTTTAATTAAAGCTGATTTAGTAACGTTAAGTATTGGTTTTAATGACTTGTTTTATAAGTTAAACGTTGCAAATGAGTTTGATTTAAACGAAGTTGACGATGTGTATGAGTACGTAGATGAGTCAATTAAAGATATTGATAAACTTCTTTATGAGCTAAGAAAAGCATGTAAAGAACAAATCATGGTGTTTGGATTTTATAATCCGTTTACTAATTTTTCTGATTCACTTTCAACTTTGATAGAACCTATAATTAAATATGCAAATAATAAAATGGAAAGTTTGGTATTAAAATATGATATGACCTTTGTAGATGTTCACGATACTTTTTTAGCAAATGATAATTATTTATCGTCAACGTTAGAAATTCACCCAACCGAAGATGGTTACAAAGCCATGGCAGACAAAGTAATTGATTTGATAGATAAAAAAATACTTGCAAAATAGTTTATCTACTGTTATAATATAAAAGATTTTAAATCTATGGCTAGTTATTAGTCATGGCGAAAGGAGAAGAAAACATGCCTAAAAAAGAAAGTATTTATAAAAAAGCTACTGTTACTTGTACTTGTGGTAATACTTTTGAAACTTTATCCACAAATGATAAAATAGTTGTAGAAGCATGTCATAAGTGCCATCCATTTTATACTGGGCAGGCAACTATGCAGTCAAGAACGGGAAAGGCTGAAAAATTTAATCAAAAATATGGTTTTAAAAGCAATGTTCAAAAAGCAGATTAAAATACATATTTTAGGAAAATTATATTGACATTTGGCACAAAAAAGTGTTATATTATAAAAGCTTGATATTAAGTCTTGCTATTTTTAGTGAGGCTTAAAAATATATTTAAAAAGAAACACCAGGTAGTGTGTTAAGAAAGGAGTCGAAAATATGCCTACAATGAATCAAATTATTCGTAATGGAAGAAAAAAGAAGACCCGTAAGGCAAAAGCCCCAGTTTTACTTGTTAGAACAAATACTCTAAAAAAGAAAAACATTAAGGCTAATTCACCTCAAAAACGTGGAGTATGTACTCGTGTTGGAACTATGACACCTAAGAAGCCAAACTCAGCATTACGTAAGTATGCTCGTGTTCGTTTAAGTAATGGTATCGAAGTTACCGCTTATATTCCAGGTGAGGGACATAATTTACAAGAGCACAGTGTTGTATTAATACGTGGTGGTCGTGTAAAAGACCTTATCGGTGTTCGTTATCACATTATAAGAGGTACTTTGGATACTCAAGGGGTTGCGGACAGAAAGCAAGCAAGAAGCAAATATGGTGCTAAAAAACCTAAAAAATAAAATAACAAAGGAGGAAAAACATGCGTAAGAAAAGAGCTGTTAAAAGAGACGTATTACCAGATCCAGTGTATAATTCAAAGGTAATTACTAAGTTAGTTAATCAAATTATGCTAGATGGTAAACGTGGTAAGGCAGAAACAATCGTATATAACGCGTTTGACATGATTCATGAAAGAACTGGAGAAAACGCAAATGATGTATTTAAAAAGGCCATGGAAAACGTAACTCCAGCATTGGAAGTTAAGGCTCGCCGTGTCGGTGGTGCTAACTATCAAGTTCCAGTTGAAGTAAAACCTGATAGGGCACAAGCTTTAGCACTTCGTTGGATCGTTAATGCAACTCGTTCTCGTAGCGGTAAAACAATGGCTGAAAAATTAGCAAATGAACTTATAGATGCTTCAAATAATACAGGAGCAGCTGTTAAGAAAAAAGATGATACTCACAGAATGGCAGAGGCTAATAAAGCATTTGCACATTATCGTTGGTAGGAAAGGATTGATAGTATATGGCTCGTGAATATTCATTGCAAAACACTCGTAACATTGGTATAATGGCGCACGTTGATGCCGGAAAAACAACTGTTACTGAGCGTATATTGTTCCATACTCACAAGATTCATAAAATTGGTGAAACACATGATGGTGCTTCCCAAATGGACTGGATGGAACAAGAAAAAGAACGTGGTATTACCATTACTTCAGCAGCTACTACCGCATATTGGAAAGATCATCGTTTAAATATTATTGATACCCCAGGACACGTTGATTTTACAATTGAAGTTACAAGATCACTTAGGGTATTAGATGGTGCTGTTACCGTATTAGACGCTCAAAATGGTGTTGAACCTCAAACTGAAAACGTATGGCGTCAAGCAACGGAAATGCACGTGCCAAGATTGGTATTTGCAAATAAAATGGATAAAATGGGTGCGGATTTTGCTGGTAGTGTTGATAGTATCAAACAAAGATTAGGTGTTAAAGCAACAGCTATACAGTGGCCTATTGGAGCTGAGGATGATTTTAAAGGAATAATTGACTTAGTTACCATGAAAGCTTATCAATATGATGGTAAACAAGAAGAAAATCCTATTGAAATTGAAATTCCAGCTGACTTAAAGGACATAGCAGAAACAAAGAGAATAGAAATGATTGAGGATGCATCAGAATATGATGAGGAATTAATGGAAAAATATCTTGAAGGCGATGAAATACCTGTTGATTTAATTAAAAGAGCAATAAGAAAAGGTGTTTTATCAGTTGAAATGTTCCCAGTTATGTGCGGAACAGGTTTAGGAAACATTGGAGTTAAACTATTGCTTGATGCGGTTGTTGATTACTTACCTGCACCAACTGACATACCATCTATTAAAGGTCATGATGAACATGATAAAGAAGTTGAAAAACACGCATCTGATAGTGAACCTTTCGCAGCATTAGCATTTAAAATAATGACCGATCCATTTGTTGGAAGATTATCATTCTTCCGTGTTTATTCAGGAACGTTAAAAAGTGGATCATACGTATTAAATTCTAATAAGAACACTAAAGAAAGAATAGGTCGTATCTTGCAGATGCATGCTAATAATCGTACTGAAATACAAGAAGTATATGCAGGTGATATAGCAGCAGCTGTAGGACTTAAAAACACAACTACAGGTGATACTTTGTGTGATGAAAAACATCCTGTAATATTAGAAAAAATGAACATCCCTGAACCGGTTATCTCAATTGCGATTGAACCAAAAAGTAAGGGAGATCAAGAAAAGATGTCTACGGCATTACAAAAACTAGCTGAAGAAGATCCAACGTTTAGAGCTGAAACTGATCAAGAATCAGGGCAAACCGTTATATCTGGTATGGGGGAACTTCACTTAGAAGTAATAGTGGACAGAATGAAAAGAGAATTTGGTGTTGAAGCAAACGTTGGTAAGCCACAAGTTGCTTATCGTGAAACTTTAACTCAAGCTGGTGATTGTGAAGGTAAATATATTAAACAATCAGGTGGACGTGGGCAATACGGACATGTTTGGGTTAAGTTTGAACCTAATAAAGATAATGGATACGAATTTGTTGATGCAATTGTTGGTGGTGTTGTTCCTCGTGAATACATACCAGTTGTAGATAAAGGATTGCAAGAGGCTATGAAAACTGGTGTTCTTGCAGGGTATCCAATGATAGATGTTAAAGCAACGTTGTTTGACGGATCTTATCATGACGTTGACTCTAACGAAATGGCATTTAAGGTTGCTGCATCACTAGCTTTAAAAGAAGCTAAGAAAAATTGTAAACCAGTACTTTTAGAACCAATCATGAAGGTTGATATTGTTGTTCCAGAAGAATACTTAGGGAACGTTATGGGTGATGTAACATCACGTAGAGGTCGTCCGATGGGGCAAGAAGCTCAAGGAAACTCACTTAAGATTAATGCATACGTACCATTATCAGAAATGTTTGGTTATGCAACATCTTTAAGATCTAACACACAAGGACGTGGAACGTTCATGATGTTATTTGATCATTATGAAGAAGTACCAAAAAGTATTTCAGAAGACATCATTAAGAAAAATGGTGGACAATAATAAATAATCCTAAGGGAAAAGACTTGAAATTTTCCCTTAGATTAGATAAAATAAATATGTAATTTATATAGAAAGGAAATTAATTATGGCAAAAGAAAAATTTGATCGTTCAAAACCTCATGTTAATATTGGTACCATTGGACATGTTGACCATGGTAAAACAACATTAACTGCTGCTATTACCAAAAGATTATCAGAAAAGGGTATGGCAAAATTTGAAGATTATGCAGATATTGATAAAGCACCAGAAGAAAGAGAACGTGGTATAACTATTAATACTGCACACGTTGAGTATGAAACTGAAAAACGTCATTATGCTCACGTTGACTGTCCAGGACATGCTGATTATGTTAAAAACATGATTACTGGTGCTGCACAAATGGATGGAGCAATCCTAGTTATCGCAGCAACAGACGGTCCTATGGCACAAACTAAAGAACACATCTTACTTGCTCGTCAAGTTGGAGTACCAAAAATCGTTGTATTCATGAATAAATGCGATATGGTAGATGATCCTGAAATGCTTGACTTAGTTGAGATGGACGTTCGTGAATTATTAAGCAAATATGATTATGATGGAGATAACACTCCAGTTATCCAAGGATCAGCTTTAAAAGCACTTGAAGGAGATCCAGCTTGGGTAGAAAAGATTGACGAATTAATGAATGCTGTTGATGAATGGATTCCTACTCCAGAAAGAGACAACACAAAACCATTCTTAATGTCAATCGAAGATGTATTCACAATCACTGGTCGTGGAACTGTTGTTACAGGACGTGTTGAACGTGGACAATTAAAATTGAATGATGAAGTTGAAATTGTTGGTTTAAAAGAAACTCAAAAAACAGTTGTAACTGGTATTGAGATGTTCCGTAAACAACTAGACTATGCTGAAGCAGGAGATAACGCTGGTGTTTTACTACGTGGTATTTCACGTGAACAAGTACAACGTGGTCAAGTACTTGCAAAACCAGGAACTGTTACTCCACACACTAAATTTGAAGCTCAAGTTTATGTATTAAGTAAAGAAGAAGGCGGACGTCATACTCCATTCTTCTCAAACTACAGACCACAGTTCTATTTCAGAACAACGGACGTAACTGGTGTTGTAACGCTACCAGAAGGAACTGAAATGGTTATGCCTGGTGATAACGTTAACATGGCAGTTGAGTTAATTGCTCCAATTGCACTAGAAAATGGTACTAAATTCTCTATCCGTGAAGGTGGACGTACTGTTGGTGCTGGAACTGTTACAAAAATTGATGCTTAATTTAAAATGAAAACACTTTAAAAGTGTTTTTTTTATGCATAAAAAAACTAAAGACCTTAATCTTTAGTTTAAATTGGAGCATTAAGCCAGTTTAGTATTGGCGTTAGTTTGTTTCCTGTATAATAAGCTTTTTTATTTATAACAAGATCAAATTCTCCTATGTACTCTACTATTTTATTTGCAAGTTCAGTTTTAACTATGGATTCATAATCCTTTTTTAAATCACTGGTTAGGCCACCTAAATCAACTTCCTTATATCCTTGTTTTGCAAATGTATCAATTAATTGCCATTTAAGGAAGTATTCTGGATGCTCATCTTTAAAGCTTTCATTTACTCCGGTAGCTAGAAATGTTATTTTTTTTCCATATTTAATTATTGCAGTTGCTACTGTTATAATGCCACTTGGATATTGTTGAAACAATCTACTAGCTTCTAACATGTTTTTCTTATACTTATTAAGAAGTTCATCTGATTTTAATTTTTCATTCATTAATTGTTCCTTATTTGGGTTATTAAAATCTTGCATTTGCATGTTTAATTCATTATTTCTTTGTTCTTCTTTTTCAAAAAGTGTCTTACTTGAATTAACATATGAAATTGGTTCTAATTTATTAAAGTATATTTCAAACTGACTTTGCCCAAAGAACTGATAATAATCATAGTAGTAATCAATAGTTGGGTTTTTCTTATTTATTATGTTGTGTAAAAGGGATATGTCATTTTGACTTCCCTTGTAAACTTTATTACCCATTTTAGCAGCATCACTTATTTTGTCTCTTGCTTCTTTGGAAATAGAGTTATAAAGTGAAATTATGTTATTGTCTAAAGTGGTAATTGCTTTCCATCTTGGATTATAAGCTTCAAACCCATTATTATAACCCATGTGAATGTAACCTAAACTTTGTAGTTTTTGAACTAAACTAGTATTAGACTCTCCAAACGTATTTTCCTCGCCATTCGTATTATGCTCTTTATAAACAACTAATGGATCTACCTTTAAATAAGTAAAGTTTCTTTTTGCTAGGAAATCTTTTATTCCATTAGTAAAATTATCAACTAGTTCTTCATCATTCCAATCTATTAAAAAACCTCTTGGAGCATATCCCATTTTTCTTTTTTCTTTATTATCGTTTTTAACTATCATTAAGGTTGCAGCCTTTATGTTGCCTGAATCATCAACTAAACCCAAATAATAAGAGTTATGCCCGTGTTTAGTCATTAATCTTCCATAATTACTTGTTTGAAAATAATTATAATTAGGATGATTTATTGCAAAACTATCAAATCTTGCTTCGTCAAGTAAAATAATTTGCATGCTATCCCCTCCTAATTATTCTTATACTTAATTATAACTCATAACACCTTATAAAGTCAATTAACATAATTTGATAAAAACTTTATTTTAAAGGGAATAAAGTGGTA
The DNA here is from genome assembly GCA_964431705.1 of uncultured Muribaculaceae bacterium. GTDB lineage: Bacteria > Bacillota_I > Bacilli_A > RF39 > UBA660 > Aphodocola. Next base: position 29,569 of record CAYSJY010000002.1, read on the forward strand.
TAATAAAAGAGATAAAAGGAGGATAAAAAATGAAGATTACTAATGTAAAAGCAAGAGAAATATTAGATTCAAGGGGTAACCCAACGGTCGAGGTTGACGTTATTTTGGAAAATGGTGTAATGGCACGCGCAATGGTTCCTTCAGGGGCTTCAACAGGAGAACGTGAGGCACTTGAAATGCGCGATAATGATGCTAGTAGGTATAATGGTAAAGGGGTTTTAAACGCTGTTAAAAACGTAAATGAAAAAATAAGACCAGTTGTTATTGGGATGGACGTTTTTGACCAATATAGCATAGATACGGCAATGCTTGAACTCGATGGTACTGAAACAAAAAGTAGCTTAGGGGCAAACGCAATATTAGGTGTTTCTATGGCTGTTTTAAAGGCAGCTGCAAAAGCTAAAGGGATGCCACTTTATAAATACGTAGGTAATGGAAAAACTCTACCTGTTCCAATGATGAACATATTAAACGGTGGAGCTCATGCTGATAACAAGTTAGATTTTCAAGAGTTTATGATTATTCCGCAAAGAAATAATATCCATGAAAGAGTGCGTGTAGGCTCTGAGGTGTTTTACGCTCTTAAAAAAGTGCTAAATGAAAAAGGATTATCAACAGGTGTTGGTGATGAAGGTGGTTTTGCACCTGATTTAGAATCTAACATGGAAGGTTTTGAACTTATTATGGATGCTATTAAAAAAGCAGGATATGAACCAGGAAAAGACGTAAAACTTGCAATTGACGTTGCGGCATCAGAGTTCTATAATGATGGAAAATACAACCTAGTTGGCGAGGGAAAAATTCTTACAACGGATGAATTAATAGACTATTATAAAGATTTAATAAGTAAATATCCAATTATATCAATAGAAGACCCAGTAGATGAAAATGATTGGGAGGGTTTTGCTAAAATGACTAAAGAATTAGGAGATAAGATTCAACTGGTTGGAGATGATTTATTCGTAACAAACAAAGATTGTTTACAAAAAGGAATTGATATGAAAGCAGGGAATGCGATTCTTTTAAAAGTTAATCAAATAGGAACTATAACAGAGACTTTAGAAACCATAAAATTAGCTAAAGAAAACGGATATAAAACTATTATTTCACATCGCTCTGGAGAAACAGAAGACACAACGATTGCGGATTTAGCAGTAGGCCTTGATTTAGGACAGATAAAGACTGGGTCTATGTCTAGAACAGATAGAATATGTAAATATAACCAGTTAATGAGAATTGAGGAAGAGCTAACATATTAGCTTTTTTTTCTTGTAATAAAAAACAATAGATTATATAATATAAGTAAGGAGGATAATCATGTACGAAAAAGTTGGAAAAGAAGTAAAAGAAGCATTTAAAAAAACCAAATATGGAAAAAAGACAAATAAACATATGTTAATAGGTGCTATAGCATTTTTAGTGTTTTTAATCATAAGTGTTATTTTAACTATCATATTAGATAATAGTTTTTCTATAGATGTTTTTGAGGATAATATAATTTCTTTTAACTTAAATTTAATTTGTTATTTTTCTTACTTAATTACCGTTATTATTGCTTTAATGTTAGTATATTTAGATGGTAAAAGAGATGGTGCAATTAAGTGTTTTGAGGAAAATTTTGATAAAAAGAAATAATGTATTTGATATATTAGATAAATTATGTTAAAATGTTATTTAGCGATAGGAGGGTTATCATGCTTACAGTATTAATGGTTGTGTCTGTTTTACTTATAATTATTGTACTTTTACAAAGTGGTAAGGCTGAAAGTTCTAACATTATAACCGGTGGTAATGCTGATTTATTTATGAATCGTAAAGAGCGTGGTGGAGAGCTTTTTATAACTAGGTTGACGTATGTTTTGGGTATAGCATTCTTCATTTTGTGTATAATATTGGACATGTAGTATAAAAAGGCTTGGTTAAAGGCCTTTTTTTGTTTTATAATATATTTAGAAAGATATGGTGATAGTAATTGAAGGATAAAATATTAAGTTTACTTAAGGAAAATAATAGAACTTATACGGCGTTTGAACTTAAGGATGCATTAGGTTTAAACACGACTGAGGAAATAAGAGAAATGCTTGATCGTTTAAATGAGTTAGAAAGTAACTTATCTATTTACCACACTAATAAAGATAAGTACATAGCATTTGAATATAGTCATTTAAAAAAAGGAAAAATAGATGTATCCGAAAAGGGTTTTGGCTTTGTTTTAATGGATGGTGAGGATGACATTCACGTTGATAAGGATCATCTAAATGGTGCACAAGATGGTGATATGGTAATAGTTGAGATAACTAATAATAAAACAGGTGCTAAAAAAGAAGGTAGAGTACTTCGCATTGCCAAAAGACATTATGGTCCGATAGTAGGAGAGTATTCGTCTAACAATGGTAATCCAACCGTCATTGTAAGTGATAGAAAATTCAAACAAAAGATAGTCTTAGTTAAGGAAAGTTTAAAAAACGTAGTAGATGGACATGTTGTTTTGTTAAACGTGGTAAAAGAACTTGATCATAATACTATTTTAGCAGAGATAAAAACAATTATAGGACATAAAAACGACGTTGGAGTGGATGTAGAATCAATTATTTATAAACATGGTTTTTCTCCTAAGTTTCCTGATGAGGTGTTAGAAGAATTAGATAGTATTCCAGACAGTGTAAAAATTGATGATAAAAAAGGAAGAAAAGACTTAACTGGGGATGTTATATTTACAATAGATGGTGATGATACAAAGGATATAGATGATGCTATATCAATCAAAAAACTAGAAAATGGTAATTATGAGTTAGGTGTTCATATCGCGGATGTTTCTTATTATGTTAAACCTGGAACTAAACTTTATGATGAGGCATATCAAAGAGGAACTAGTGTTTATTTGGTGGATAGAGTTATTCCGATGCTTCCACATAAATTATCAAACGGTATTTGTTCACTTAATCCAAAAGTTGAGCGATTAGCGGTAAGCTGTGTTATGGAAATAGATGAAAAAGGTAATGTTGTTCATCATGATATCTTTGAAAGTGTTATAAAATCTAGAATTCAAATGACTTATAAAAACGTAAATAAATGGCTTAATGAAGGTATTGTAGAAGAGGGATATGCACCATTTATTAATGATTTGTCTCTTTTAAAAGAACTTGCTGATACAATAAGAAAAAGAAGAGAAAAAAATGGTGCAATTGATTTCGATACTGATGAAGCTAAAATAATTACTGATGATAATGGTAAACCCGTAGATGTTGTTTTAAGAGAGCATTCTTCTGGAGAGATGTTAATAGAGGATTTTATGATTACTGCTAATGAAACGGTAGCATCTCATATATTTTATATGGAACTTCCTTTTGTATACCGTATTCATGGAACACCAAAAGAAGAGAAAGTAAATGATTTTTTAAATTTTATTAGTTCTTTGGGTTACAAAATAAATGGTAAGTTAAATGTTAAATACTCAAGTAGTATCCAACATATTTTAAATCAATTAAAAACTAAGAAAGAATATAAAATATTAGTTACATTAATGCTTAGATCAATGCAAAAAGCTGTATATCAAACTGATAACATAGGGCACTTTGGTCTTGCAAGTAAGATATATACTCATTTTACTTCGCCAATAAGACGTTTTCCAGATACAACGGTTCATAGACTTTTAAAAACTTATCTGTTTAAAGGGGATGAGTCAAAGAAAACAGTTGATTATTTTAAAGATTATTTACCTGTGTTAGCAGAGCATTCTTCTTTAAAAGAGCGTGATGCTATAGAATGTGAAAGAGAAGTAGAAAACATGAAGATGGCAGAGTACATGATGGATCATGTTGGTGAAGAATTTACTGGTATGATAAGTGGGGTTGCGTCCTTTGGTATGTTTGTAGAATTACCTAACATGATAGAAGGTTTGGTTCACATAAGTGATATTAAAGGTGATTATTATAATTATGATGAAGCTACCATGAGTTTAATTGGACAAAGGCATAAAAAAAGGTATAGAATAGGTGATGAAGTAACGGTAATATGTAAATCGGCTTCTAAGGAAGAGTCATATATAGATTTTGAGTTAAAAGAAGAAAGTAGTGATGGAAGTGAAAAAGAAGAAAAGACATCTTAAAAGATGGGTAAAAATAGTTCTTATAATATTTATAATTTTATTGTTCGTTATAACTTTGTTTTTTGTTTTAAATAAATATAATGAAGAAGAAAACACAAATGATGATGAAAAGGATGATGTAGTTACAACAACGAAGCAGGAAGAATCAAATACTATTTCTATGGTAATGGTAGGGGATTGTCTCATTCATCGTTTTGTTTATACTGATGCTGCTTTGGAAGATGGAACGTATTCATTTTCTAAGATGTTTACAGAAGTTGCATCGCTTATTAGTGGTCATGATTTAGCTTTTTATAATCAAGAAAGTATAATTGGAGGTAAGGCGCTTGGGTTATCTGCTTATCCTAGGTTTAATTCACCAGAAGAAATAGGGGAAGACATGGTAAGTTTAGGTTTTAACTTGGTTAGTTTAGCGAATAATCACACCATGGATAAAGGTGAGGAAGGAGTTATAAATTCAGTTAATTTTTGGAAAACGCAATCGGGCGTTTATTATAGTGGTCAAGCCTTATCTTTTGAAGATAGAGAAGATAACATAAAAGTTTTAGAAATAAACGGTATAAAATATGCTTTTTTTGCTTACACCACGGTAACAAATGGACTATTACCTGATGATGGAAAAGAGTATTTAACTAATATTTATTCAACAGAAAAAGCACAAGCTGATATTGATAAGGTAAAAGATGAAGCCGATTTGATAATAGTTTCAATGCATTGGGGAGAAGAATATACTACTAATCCTAATACTGAACAAAAACAAATCGCTCAAGAACTATCAGATATGGGAGTTAACTTAATAATAGGAAATCATGCACATTCTGTTCAGCCGGTTGAAATGATTGGAGATACTTTGGTGTTTTATGCACTTGGTAATTTTATTGCAGCACAAGATACACCGGATAGGCAAACTGGAGCTTTAGTTACTTTAAACATTAATAAAGATGATGATGGTAACATTACCTTTAGTGATATTAAAGCTAATTTAATTTACACTTATTTTAATGGTAGTAGCGATTTTAAAGTTTATCCATATACAGAACTAAACGATAGTCTTTTAAATAATTATGAGTCATATTATAATAAATATAAGGAAGTTTTAACAAGGTACACTGATATAGTAGAGGTGGAGTAATGATTGAAATAAAAAATAAGAAAGCTTACTTTGATTATTTTATAGAGGATACTTATGAAGCAGGTATTGTTTTAACAGGTACTGAAATTAAATCCATAAGAAAAGGAAGCTGCAACTTAAAAGATACTTATGCAAGAGTAAAAAACACTGAGATATTTTTGATAAATATGTTTGTTGCGCCTTATGAAAATGGGAACATATTTAATCATGATGAAAGAAGAGAAAGAAAACTTCTTTTACATAAAAAAGAGATATATAAAATAAGGGATAAAGTAAATAAAGATGGTTATTCTTTGGTACCCTTAAAATTATATTTAAAAAATGGTAAGGCTAAAATATTACTAGGTGTTGCCAAGGGTAAAAAAAATTATGATAAAAGACATGCTTTAAAAGAAAAGGATATAAAAAAAGAACAAGAAAGAATTATTAATAATAGATTTTGAAAAATGATTTTTAGTTGTGAGTGTGATAATTATCATACTCATTTTATAATGTTTATAATATAATAAAAATAGTTAATGTCAATAACTTATGAAAATGTCATAAAAAAACAAATAAATTAACACATGAAAA
>CAYSJY010000003.1:0-33294 GCA_964431705.1 uncultured Muribaculaceae bacterium
GAGATAAAAGTGAATACTAGATTTATGATGGAAGCTATTAATTTAGCTAAAAAAGCATTTAAAAAAAACGAAGTTCCTGTTGGAGCGATTATTGTTAGAGAAAATAAAATAATTGCAAAAGCTTATAATAAAGTAGAAAAAACAAAAACATCAATTAACCATGCTGAAATGATAGCTATCAAAAAAGCTTCAAAAAAATTAAAAAATTGGAGATTAATTGATTGTGATATGTATGTTACTTTAGAACCTTGTGATATGTGTTATCACGCAATTTATTTATCAAGAATAAAAAACGTATATTATTGTTTATCTAAAAAAAATGTAGAAACCAAATTAAATTTATACCAATTAACATCATTTGAAAATGAATACAAAAAGATGTTACAAGCCTTTTTTAAAAACAAAAGATAATGTTTCACGTGAAACATTAATATATTCTAAAAAAAACAATACAATGTTTCACGTGAAACATTGTAAATTTTTTATTTAAAATATCATTTTAAAATGTTATAATATATCAAGGAGGAAAAAAAGTATGGCATATCAAACTTTGTATAGAAAATATCGTCCTAAAAATTTTGAATTAGTCTTTGGCCAAGATGTTATAATTCAAACTTTAAAAAATATTGTTAAAAACAACAAATTAAGTCATGCTTATTTATTTACTGGACCAAGAGGTACTGGAAAAACAAGCAGTGCAAAATTATTTGCGAAAGCAATTAATTGCTTAAATCCAGAAAACGGTGATGCATGCAACAAATGTGATAATTGCAAATCATTTAATGAAAATTCAAATCCAGATATTATAGAAATAGATGCAGCATCAAATAATGGTGTAGATGAGATAAGAGAAATAAAAAACAAAGTAAACTTAGTTCCAGCTATGTCTAAATATAAAGTTTATATAATAGATGAAGTTCATATGCTTTCTATAGGTGCTTTTAATGCATTGTTAAAAACCCTTGAAGAACCTCCAGAGTATGTTATATTTATTTTGGCAACAACAGAACCTCAAAAAATCCCTGCTACTATAATTTCAAGGTGTCAAAGATTTGATTTTAAAAACATAAATAAAGATAGTATGAAAAAATGTCTTACTAATATTATAAAAAAAGAAGATATAAAAATATCAGATGACGCATTAGATGAAATTATCAATTGTTCTAAAGGTGGAATGAGAGATGCAATAAGTTTATTAGATCAGGCTTGGGTTTTTTGTGAAAAAGAAATTAACATAAATGATATAGAAACATTGACCGGTAACATTACGAAAGATGAAATGTTGAAATTAATTTTAAATATATTAGACTATAATTATAATGATATATTATTAAAAATTGATGAATATTATTCATCTGGCAAAGATATATCTTTAATATGTGAAAAAATAATTGTTTTTTTTAGAGAAGGTATATTATATAAAAAGAAGATAAAGAAAGATTTTAAAGAAGAAAAAAATATATATGACAAGTTATCTGAAAAATCTATTTATTTAATTATTGATTTCTTTTCTAACACTTTAAATCAATTGCAAAAACAATATCAAAAAAACATCTTGTTTGAGGTTCAAATTATTAAATTGATTGACATTCTTAAAAAAGAAAATGATGTTTCACGTGAAACATTAGAAAAAAAAACAAATATAAATGATGATTTTAATGAAGAAAATAATAATTCTAATGTCAATGTTTCACGTGAAACATTGGAAAATAGTAACCTAATTTATGAAGTTGAAAAAATAAAAGAAATAAGAATAAATAATATTTTATTTGAAGCAACAAAACAAGAAATTAATTATACAAATGATTTTTGGAAAAAGATTAATGATTATTTAACAGATGATAAATATAAAATTATAGCAGGTTTATTGGAAAATTCTAAACCGGTCGCAGCTTCAAAAAAAGGAATAATAATTATGCTCCCGTTAGAATCTTTAGTTAATAGATTAGAAAAAGAATATGATAATAGTAGAAATTTAATAAAGAAAATATCAAATAAAAATTATAAAGTAGTTTATGTTACAAACGACTATTGGAAGAAAATAAGACCGCTATATGCTGAAAAAGTAAGAAATAAAGAATTAAGTTATATAAATGAGGAAGAATTGATAAATAAAATAAAAAATATAAAAAACAATAATACTGTAAATGAATTTAATGATTTAATTGAAATGGAGGAATATTAATATGAATTTACAATCATTAATGAAACAAGCACAATCAATGCAAAAAAACATTATGAATTCAAAAAAAGAAATAGAAAGTATGACTTTTATTGGAAAGTCTGAATTGGTTGAAATAACAATGAATGGTAAAAAACAAGTTTTATCAGTAAAAATAAAACAAACAGATTTAGATAGTGAAGATATTGAAATATTAGAGGATATGATAATGATTGCAACAAATGACGCTATTAAAAAAGTAAACGAAGAAACCGAAAAGAAACTTGGTGCTCAAGCTGGAGAATTTGGTGATTTATTTTAGGTGAGTATCATGAATTACCCTGAAAGTTTTCAAAAATTAATAGATAATTTTAAATTATTGCCAGGCATAGGAACAAAAACTGCAGAAAGATATGCTTTTTGCATGCTTAATTTAGAAGAAGACAAATTAGAACAATTTGGAAAAAACATATCGAATATAAAAAACAGAGTAACAACATGTCCAAATTGTGGTTGTTTGTGTGAATCAAACAATTGTTTAATTTGTGATGATGAAAATCGTAATCAAAAAATAATATGCGTTGTAGAAAATCAAAAAAATGTGTTTGTTTTTGAAAAACTAGGTGTTTTTAAAACAAAATATCATGTTTTAGGTGGATTAATATCACCCATGGATGGAATTAACCCAGAAAATTTAACAATAGATAAATTAGTAAATAGAATAAAAAATGAGGATATAAAAGAAGTTATATTAGCTTTAAGTCCTGGAATAGAAGGAAATACAACTTCTTTATATATTACTAAATTATTAGAAAATACTGATGTTAAAGTAACACAAATAGCACAGGGAGTTCCAATAGGAGCTGATATGGAATATTTAGACGCTTTAACTTTAGAAATGGCATTAGAAAACCGAAGCGAAATATCATAAAAACTTAAGATAATACATATTTTCTAGTAGAGGTGAAAATATGTTAAAATTTATCCTAAAAATTATCAAAAAAATCGTAATTGGAATGGTTTTGCTTTTTGGTTATAATACGTTTTTATCTTCTCTTAATCTTATGGTGCCAATAAATATAATAACAATCGCTATAGCAAGTTTACTTGATGTTCCAGGGGTGATTGGTCTTGTTATTTTCTTGATGCTAAATTTTTAATGAAGGCGTGGTAGTATGGTGGAAGAAATAATTATAAAAAATCAACCAATTTTAAGTAAGATACTAGATAAAATAAATCGGACAAATACAAATGTACAAGCGTATATTTTATATGGTCACTCAAAAGAAAATCTTGATATTTATTCTGAATTATTCAGTAAAATTTTAATTTGTCCTAAAAGATATAAAGAAAAATGCAATGAATGTAACATTTGTAATAAAATTAAAAATAATACTTTTGGCGAATTAAAAAAAGTAGATTCTATAAATGGTATAATAAAAAAAGAAAGTATTTTAGAAATTATAAATTCATTTCAAACAGAAAGTATTGAAGGAAAAAATAGAGTTTATATAATAAAGGATGTAGAACTATTAAATCAATCTGCAGCGAATACTATTTTAAAATTTTTAGAAGAACCAGAAAGTAAAACGGTTGCAATTTTCACTACGATTAATTTAGATGCTGTTATTTCTACTATAAAATCAAGATGTCAGATAATTAAATTAAATAATAATATGGCAGAAAAAGGTATTGAAGCGGTAATTAAGCAAACAAATTTAACTCAAGAAGATATATATATGATTATTGATTTTATAAGGTTACTTGAAAATGATTATTCATTAGCATTTTCAAAATTAAAAGAGGATTTTTTAAATTTATTCAAAAGCAAAGAAAAATTATCTTCATCAATTTATGTGATACTTCTTTTTTATAAAGATATTTTAAGTTATAAATTAAATAAAACATATTTGTATTTTGAAAAAAATGATTTTATAAATATATCTGAAAAACAATCTATTGATACAATCACTAAAAAAATAGCTTTTATCTTAGAAAATATGAATAAATTAGAGTACAATATAAATACAACATTATTTATGGATTATTTACTTATTGGAATAGGGGAATTAAAAAATGATTAAAGTAATAGGAATAAAATTTTTAAACGCAAATAGAACATATTATTTTTCACCAAACAGATTAAATGTAAAAAAAGGGGATTTTGTGATTGTTGAAACTGAAAAAGGCTTACAATATGGTGAGGCGGTTACTAGTATAGTTGAAGTTAAAAAAGAAAATGTTTTTTTACCTTTAAAAAGTGTTATTAGAATTGCAACGAAAGATGATGCTCAATTAAATAAAAAAAATATAATTGATTCAAAAAAAGCTTTGGAATATGCAAAAAAACTTGTTATAAAAGAAAAACTAGACATGCAAATATTTGAAGCTTCTTATACTTTTGATAGAAACAAGCTTATTTTTAAATTTATAGCTGATGAAAGAGTTGATTTCAGAAATTTAGCTAAACTTTTGGCTGCTAAATATAGAACTAGGATTGAATTAAGACAAATAGGTGTAAGGGATAAAGCAAAGGAAATAGGAGGTTTAGGACCTTGTGGAATGCCTCTTTGTTGTTCTACGTTTTTAACTACATTTGATAGTGTTTCTATTAATATGGCTAAAAACCAAGGAATTTCTTTAAGTCCTAGTAAGATAAATGGTTCGTGTGGGAGATTATTATGTTGTTTAGGATATGAGGATGAGATGTACGATTTTTATAAAAAAAATTTACCAAAAATTGGAGAATATATAGAAAAAGATGGTATAAAAGGAAGAGTAAGTGAAATAAATGCTCTTAAAGGAACGTATAAATTAAAAATATCAGAAGATGAAGAAATAGAAGTCATGGTAAGTAAAAATGGAAGTAATAAATGAGTTATTAAACTATAATAATTTAAAAATAATTCAAAACACAGATTGGTTTAACTTTTCACTTGATTCTGTTTTATTAGCTAATTTTGTAAAGGTAAATAACAAATATAAAATAATAGATTTTTGTTCTGGCAATGCTCCTATTCCTTTGTTTTTAAGTACTAAAACGCAAGCAAAAATAATAGGTGTAGAAATACAAAAACCTATTTTTGATTTAGCGATAAAAAGTGTTAAATTAAATAAATTAGAAAATCAAATTCAAATTATAAATGAAGATGTAAAAAAACTAGATCAAATATATGAAACTGATACTTTTGATTTAATAACGTGCAATCCACCTTATTTTAAGTATAAGAATGATAATAATATAAATAATAATAAAATCAAAGCGATAGCAAGGCATGAAATTAAACTAAATTTACAAGACGTTTTTAAATGTGCAAAAAAAGTATTAAAAAATAATGGAAAAATAGCTATTATTCATCAAACAGACAGATTAATAGACATAATTTTTTATATGAAAAATAATAATATTGAACCAAAAAGAATTCAGTTCGTATACTCATATTCATCATCAAGGTCAAATTTAGTTATAATAGAAGGTGCTAAAAACGCAAATCCAGGTTTAATAGTTGAAAAAAGTATAATTGTACATAATAATGATGGAAGTTATACACAAGAGGTAATGAATATATTTAACGGAGGTAAAAAATGAAAATAAAATTAGTTGTAGGACTAGGAAATCCGGGAAAAGAATATAGCAATACAAGACATAATATGGGTTTTAAAGTTATAGATGAAATAGCTAAAAGACTAGAAATATATAAATGGAAAGAAAAAGATGGAGCAATTTATTTTGATACTTATCTTGATTTGTGTCACGTATTATTTATTAAACCACAAAGATTCATTAATTTATCAGGTGAAGTAATAATTGATTTTGTTAGATACCTAGATATCAAAATAGAAGACATATTGGTAATAAGTGATGATTTAGATTTACCATTAGGAGTTATCAAACTTAAAGAAAAAGGTTCATCAGGAGGACATAATGGATTAAAGAACATAGAAAAACATTTAGGGACTAATGAATATAAAAGGATTAAAATAGGTATATCAAATGATAAGAGTATTGATACTAAATCATATGTTTTAGGAAAATTAAGTAAAGAAGAAAAAAAAGTAATTGATCCTGTAATTGAAAAAGCATCAGATGCAGTATTAGAGTCTTTTCATACTCCGTTCAATGAACTAATGAGTAAATACAACAAAAAAATAAAAAAAGTAGAAACAGGTGATTTATAAAATGTTTCACGATGTTTTTCAAAATAAAATTTTAAATTCAAATTTACCAGTTAAAGTGTTAGGTTTAAATAAAAAAATCCAAGCAAGCTATGTTTGGAATCTTTTTAATGTAAGTAATAAAAGTATTTTGGTTGTAACAAACACTGTATATGAAGCTAATAATTTATATAGAGATTTATCTGTTTTTTCTGATGCAATCCTTTTATTTCCGATGGATGATTTTTTAGTTAGTGAGGCGTTAGCAATTTCTCCTGACTTAATGTCAAAAAGAATAGAAACTCTAAATGAACTTTCTTTTGCAAATGAAAAAAAAATAATAATAACAAATCTTATGGGATACTTAAGATTTTTACCAACACCTAGCTTGTGGAAAAGTTTAAAAATGACGATTTCATCCAACCAAACAATTAATCGCGATGAAATAATAAATAAGATAAACATCATGGGTTATGCAAAAACTGATTTGATAACTAAGACTGGTGAGTATGCAAATAGAGGTTATATATTGGACATTTTCCCATATGGTTTAGAATCGCCAGTTAGAATTGAATTTTTCGATGATGAAGTAGAACAAATAAGAACTTTTGATTTTACGTCACAATTATCAAAAAATCAGATTGATACTGTTACAATACTACCTTTTTCTGAATTTATAAATGAGAAAAACGTAGCAGATGTACCACAAAGACAAAGTCTTTTACCTCGCGTAGTTAATAAATTATCGAAATTAGAAGAATATTTATCTGATATAATAACCATTTTTACAGATTTGGATACAATTAAGATTGCTTATAATAAAACTGTGGAAGAAGTACTAGAATTTAAACAAGATGACGTATTTGAAATACCTAAATATATGCATGATTTATATGATGTAATTCCAAAAACATACTTAGATATATTAAGCGTTGATAATTATAAAAAAACAAAAGATTTTGAGATAGAAACTTATTATTCTAGTAATATTTTGGCATTTAATGGTAATTATAATGCAATTAATAGTTATCTAAAAAAAGAATTAAAAAGTAAAAAAAGTATATTGGTTTTTTTAGAAAATAAAGATATGATTAATGATTTTGACAATAAAGTTGCTTTTAAAACAATTATTAATCCCAAATTCATTGATAAAGATTACATTAATATTTATATTAATAAACTTCCAAATGGTTTTGTTATAAACGATAAGGTTTTTTTATCTTCTAATGAAATTTATAGAAAAAAAGAGTTAATAAATTATAAAAGTAAATTTAGATATGGATTAAAAATAAAAGATGTAAACGCCCTAAAAGTTGGTGATTACGTTGTTCACTTTGCATATGGTATTGCTAAATATCTAGGTATTGTAACCCTTACAATTAAAGGTTTAAAAAAAGATTTTTTAAATTTATTATATAAAGATGATGATAAATTATACGTGCCAGTTGAAAAGATTGAGTATGTTACTAAATATTCATCAAATGAGGGTGTCATACCAAGGTTAAGTAAACTAGGTGGAACAGATTGGGCAAAGCAAAAAGCAAGAATAAAATCAAAGGTAAAAGATATTGCTAAAGAATTATTAGAAACATCAGCTAAAAGAAAATTGTTACCAGGTTTTGCTTTTTTGCCAGATGACGAAAATCAAGCGCTATTTGAAAGTAAGTTTAATCATGAAGAAACTCGAGATCAATTAAAAGTAATAAAAGAGATAAAAGAAGACATGCAATCTAATCATCCAATGGATAGATTACTTTGTGGTGATGTTGGATACGGTAAGACAGAAGTAGCTTTTAGAGCGATTTTTAAAGCAATATTATCTGGAAAACAAGCTTGTTTTTTATGTCCAACTACTATTTTATCAAAACAACATTATGATAATGCTCTTGAAAGATTTGAAGGGTTTGGAGTTAATATAGCAGTTTTAAATAGATTTATAACTACAAAACAAAAGAAAACTATTTTAGATGATTTAAAAAACGGAAAAATTGATTTAATAATAGGTACGCATAGGCTCTTAAGTGATGACGTTGTGTATAAAGATTTAGGATTATTAGTTATAGATGAAGAACAAAGATTTGGCGTAACTCATAAAGAGAAAATAAAAAGATATAAAGAAACAATTGATGTTTTAACTCTTTCAGCAACACCAATTCCAAGAACTTTGCAAATGTCTTTGACTAACGTAAGAGGTCTATCTTTAATAGAAACACCACCGAAATTTAGATACCCCATTCAAACTTATGTTTTAAGAGAAAATAAAGAAATAATAAAAGATGCAATATATAAAGAATTATCAAGACAAGGACAAGTTTTTGTTTTATATAATAATGTTTCTAAAATAATTGATAAAGTAAGTGAAATAAAAAAACTAGTACCGGAAGCTGACATAACATACATTCATGGCCAAATGAATAAAGAGCAAATAGAAGCTACTATGGAAAGATTTATAAATCATGAATATGATATTTTAGTTTGTACTACCATAATTGAAACAGGAATTGATATAGAAAACGCAAACACTTTAATTGTGCTAAATGCCGATTGTTTTGGTCTTAGTCAGTTATACCAAATAAGAGGTAGAATAGGAAGAGGTAAACAAATAGCCTATGCATATTTAATGTATGAAAAAAATAAAGAGTTAAATGATGTTGCGGTTAAAAGATTAAATGCAATAAAAGAATTTACTGAATTGGGTAGTGGGTATGCCCTTGCTTTAAGAGACTTATCAATAAGGGGTGCAGGAGACATACTTGGACAACAACAATCTGGTTTTATTGATACCATTGGTTATGATATGTATATAAAAATATTAAATGAAGAAGTTGAAACACTAAAAGGAAATCAAAACTTGGTAGCAGAAGATGAGAAAATTATAAATGAAAAACCATTTATTCAAGTTTCAACACATATAAGTGACAAATATGCTAATTCCGAAGAACTTAAAATAGAAATACATAAAAAAATAAATACTATAAATGATATTAAAACATTTGATCAAGTAAAAAAAGAATTAACTGATCGTTTTGGACCTTTAGATAATGATGTAATAATTTATATGCAAGAAGAATTATTTGAGGTTTTAAGCAAACAAAAAGGTGTATTTAAAGTTTTACAAGAAAAAGATAAAATAACTATTTTCTTTGATAAAGATAAATCATCTAAGATAAATGGTACAAATTTATTAAATAAGTTATTTAAAATAAATCCATCTTTTGAAATAAGATATTTAAATAAAATGTTAATGATTATTTTACCTATAAAGAATTTAGAAAAACACTTTTTATGTTATTTATTAGAAATGTTAACCGTGATTGAATAAATTCTGTAATTTTTTCCATTTTAAAAAAGAGGAGAAGATATTTATGAAAACAACCGGTATAACAAGGCGAATAGATGAATTAGGAAGAATAGTGATACCAAAAGAAATAAGAAAAAATATGCATTTAAAAACTGGTGATTTACTAGAAATCTTTATAAATGATGAAAATTCAATAACTTTAAAAAAGTTTTCCTTAATAAATAAAGAGCAAGAATTTTTAAATTATTATATGTATTTTTTAGCGAAAAAAAACCAAATTAACATTTTTATAACCAATTTAAACGAAGTTATTTTTACTACTGTTGAAAAATATAAAAATATAAAGCTAACATGTGAGTTAGAAAAAACACTAATAGATAATAAAAATATTGATAAAATAAGTGATCTGAAACTATCAAATGATTTTGTATTACATGGAAATTTATCTGTTATTCCATTGATACCAAATGCTGATTTATCAGGATTTTTGATAATTCAATATAAAAAAAATAACAAAGACGAAATAGCAGCTATAATTGATTTTTCAAAAAAACTAATAGAAAACTATCTTGAAAATAATTAATGTGTAAAATTTTTGTCTAATTTTGATATTTATTGTATTCTTTATTTACTAGAATTTTATAATGTGTTATATTTTTATCGTTGTGTCAAGTTGTACCTGTAGTAAAAATATAAATGAAAGGAAAAACTTGCTGATGAAAATTACAAATTTAAACAAAATTAGTATGTTTTTAAAGTTAATGCTCTTCATATCCTTACTTATGTTTGCTGGATTTATGTACTATGAAAATTCTATAATAATAGACGTTTGTTATTTTGCCATTGTTTTATTTTTGTTTTTAAAATTTTTAAAGCTGAAATTATACCAATGATATGGTATAATTTTTTTGGTGATAAAAATGCTTATAGATTCTCATTGTCATTTGTTAAATGCTTGTTATGAAGATGTTGATAACGAAATAAAAAAAGCCTTTGATGGTGGCGTTGATAAACTAATAATAAATGGCTATGATGTAAAAACAAGCATGCAAGCTATAGAATTAGCTAATAAATATAAAAATGTTTTTGCTGCGGTGGGTATAGGCCCTGATGGAGTTAATAATGCCAACAAAGAGGACATAGAAAAAATAAAAGAATTATCTTTAAATAAAAAAGTTATTGCTATTGGTGAGGTAGGTCTTGATTACTATTGGACCAAGGATAATAAGCAAAAACAAATTAAAGTGTTTAAAAGTATGCTTTCTATTGCAAAAGAAAAAAAATTACCAGTAATAGTTCATAATAGAGAAGCAACAAAAGACGTATATGATTTGTTAAAAGAAAATGATTCATTTGGCATAATTCATTGTTTTTCTGGCTCACTAGAAAGCGCTAAAGAATTTATAAACATAGGTTTCTTAATTGGTATTGGAGGAGTAATTACTTTTAAAAATGCGAAAAAAATAAAAGAAGTAGTAGAAAATATCTCGCTTGATGATATTTCTTTAGAAACGGATAGTCCTTATCTTACTCCAGAACCTAATAGAGGAAAAGTAAATAATCCAATTAATTTAGTTTATATAGTAAATGAAATTGCTAAAATAAAGAATGTTTCAACACAAGAAGTAATGGATAAAACAAGTGCGTCGGTAATGTCAAAATTTGACTTGTAGCTGTATATATGATATTATTAAGTACAAGCCCGAAAGGGTAAGAGGTGAAATAGTGAAAAAGTTTAGTAGAAAAATCAAGTATGCACTACTTACTTTAATAGTATGTTTAATTGCATTTATAGGTTTTTCAAAAGCTGGAATATTATTTTCTGATAATGGTAGTGTTGTAACAGTATCAACGACGAAAAAAACATTTGATCCAAATAACTATGTTGCATCAGTATCGTCCATTTTAGAAAATCAAGAAGAAACAACTACGACCACTGAAACTACGACAACTACTGTAACTACAACTACAACGACGACTACAAGTGAAAGTACTTTACCAGCACTTACTTGGACAGGAGATGTCCTTACTAAGAGCAAAGGTGTAGTTTATGGGCCGTCTGGTAAAGAAACTTATTATAATTTGGATATGACAAGCGTTATCAAAGCAATGAGAAACGCTGGTTACTCTGAGGAGGAATATCCGTATTGGGTAAGAGAAGATGGTGTTAAAATGCTAGGTGATTATGTAATGATTGCCGCCAACTATGAAATTAGACCTAGAGGAACAATACTTGAAACATCTTTAGGTTATGGAATTGTTTGTGACACTGGTTCTTTTGCTAACACTAATGCTACTCAAATAGATATTGCGGTTACTTGGTAAGCGTATTTAAAAAGCAAATAAAAAAAGCAAATAAGAACTTTATTTGCTTTTTTAGATAAAAGAGGATAATTATGAATACAAAAAAAATATTAAATGAAAATAATTTTACTTTTAAAAAAAAATATGGACAAAACTTTTTATTAGACGAAAACATATTAGATAACATAGTAAATGCATCTTCTCTTAATAAAAAAGTATTGGTAATAGAAATTGGTGTTGGAGCAGGTGCTTTAACTAAAAAGCTTGCGTTAAAAGCTAAATATGTTTTAGGTTATGAAATAGATAAAACGCTAAAAGAACCATTAGAAGAGATATTAAAAAACATAAATAACGTTGATGTTATTTATGATGATTTTTTAAAGCGTAATATAAAAGAAGACATCAAAAATTATGAATACGAGGAATTATTTGTTGTTGCTAATCTTCCATATTACATAACAACTCCAATTATAACAAAGTTTATTGAAGAAAAAATAAATGTTAAAAAGATGATTATTATGATGCAAAAAGAAGTTGCACAACGTATATCTTCTAAAGTAGGGGCAAAATCTTATAATTCACTAACTGTGTTTTTAAATTATTATTTTGATGTAAAAAAATTATTTAACGTTTCAAGAAACGTTTTTCATCCAAAACCTAACGTGGATTCTGCAGTGGTATGTTTAACAAAAAAAGAAAAAGGATTTAAAGCAAAAAACGAAAAACTATTTTTTAAACTAGTAAAAGATGCTTTTACTCAAAAACGAAAAACGCTAAAAAACAATTTAAAAGCATACGATTTAGATAAAATAGATAAAATTTTAAATCATTTTGATAAAAACATTAATTTTAGAGCAGAAAACATTACCATTAATGAATTTATAAAAATTTCAGATGAGTATGATAAATAATCATAGATAAAATCAAACAGTAATGTTTGGTTTTTTTGATGCATATAATTATCTAGGTGATATGAAATGTTCAAAATAGGTGATTTAGTAACAAGAATATCCTATAATAATGATGTTGTTTTCAAAATAGAAAAAATAATAAATGATGTTGCTTATTTAAAAGGAATAAACGTAAGATTATGTGCGGATAGCAACGTATCTGATTTAATGTTTGTTTCAAACAATAATACCCAAGATGATAGAGAATTTTATAAAAAAATAGATTGTTTAAAAGATTTAAAAAGAAGTGATTATTTTTATATTCCAGGAAAAATTCTTCATGTTGATGGAGATAAAGAATATTTAAATAGATGCTTAGATTTTTATAAAAAAGCAGACGTATTAGCCTTTGGTGTTTATTCCAAAGAAAGCGAAATGGCTTTAAACATAGAAAAATACTTGGAAGATATAAACCCAGACATAGTTGTCATAACAGGACATGATTCATTGGTAAAAGATAATTCAAAATATTTTTCTGATGCCGTTAAAGTTTGTCGTAAATATCAAAGAGACTATGATAAATTAATAATTATAGCGGGTGCGTGCCAATCAGATTACGATAAGTTGTTAAAATCAGGTGCAAACTTTGCTTCAAGTCCTAAAAAAATAAATATTCACGCCCTTGATCCAGCTATCATAGCATTATCACTTAGTTTATCTGATAAAAATAAAGAAATAGATTTACTTGAACTTTTATCAAAAACAAGTAATGGCAAAGACGGAATTGGAGGAGTTAACACAAAAGGGGTAATGACGGTAGGCTATCCAAGATAAGGAGAGATTAATGATATCACAAATAAAAGAAAAAATAACATCTTTAAAAGGTAAAAAAATAAAAATTTGTGTAGATGTTGGCAGAAATAAAAATGAAGTGTATGAAGGATATGTTGTTGGTGTATATAAAAATATTTGGACATTTAAAACAAATAATGAAATAAAAAGTTTTTGTTATTCAGACATTTTAATAAATAACGTAATGATAAGTTCATTTTAAATGAACTTTTCAGACTGTTGACAAAGTAAATTTTGTTAATAGTCTTTTAATTTTAAAAAAAATATTATATAATTAACATGCGAGTTCACTTATTCTCGACAAATAAGTTATCATAACTCGCTTTTAATATGGAATAATGGTATAATTATAATGTCGAGGATAAGGAGTGAAAAATATGATAACAATAAATAAAAATATACAAAGTGAAATCTTAATGACTACTATGGAAGAGATTGTCCCTAAAGACAGTTTGTTTCGTAATATAGATAAATACATAGATTTCACTTTTATTTATGAAGAAGTAAGAGATTTATATTGTGAAAACAATGGAAGACCAAGCATTGATCCAGTTGTTTTGTTTAAACTAGTATTTATTCAAGCATTAGATGGAATAAAATCAATGAGAAAGACATGTGAAAAAATTAAGGTTGATGCTGAATATAGATGGTTTTTAGGAATACCTTTTGGACAAGATACCCCTCACTTTTCAACATTTAGTAAAAACTATGAAAGAAGATTTAAAGGAACTAATATATTTGAAAATATATTTATAAACATTGTAAAAGAAAACCTCACATTTTTTCAAATGTGGGGTTTGTCAACAATCTGAGTTCATTTTAAATGAACTTTTTTTTTATTATCATTGATTTTTATCTCTATTTATGGTTAAATTAATGTGTATATACTAGAATGGAGGTTTTATCGTGAGTTCTATAAAACTGAAACTAAAGGATTGGTTTGTAATTACTAGAATCAGAATTCTAAATTTTATTGGTGAACATAAATATGTATCAGCAACCATAGGAATCCTTTTATTATCTTTCATAATTTTTTTAATAGTAAGAGCTGCAACAGATGAAACCATATCCAATGCAACTGCTAGAGTTGATAGTTTAACAGTTACAACTGAAAGTGATGATGGTGATAACACTTTGGCTCCGAATTATTCAAAAGTAACTTATAGCCTTCATTTTACATTGCAAGATCAAAATAGTTGTACCGAAGAAGGTACGGTATATCAAGCTGATCAGGTAACTATAGTAGCTACCTTACCAGAGGGAACTGATACTAATAACGTGCAATGGTTAGGAACCGATGAAACAGCGTCATCTGAAGTATCAGAAGACGGTAGAACACTAACCGTAACTATTGATCAAGTAAACGTATGTTCAGGACAAAGTCAAATATTTATTTTGTCAGTTTTAAACGCTGACAAAGACACAGATATAACCCCAACTGTTACAATTAAGGGAGGAAGTAATGCATCAACCGTAAACGTTGATAGTGTTTCTTCTGTTAAAACAACTTATGATACAGAATATTCTTTAGTACCTGTAGTAAAAGCAGGTGTTGCAACAAAATTAAATGATAATGGTGATAGGGATGCTAAGTTTGGTATCATGCTTGGTATTGATATTGATTCAGATGAAGAGTTAGTTTCTTTAAAAGGTGTGTATTTAAAAACTAGTGCAGAATTAACCTTAATAGCTACACAAGATACTAATAATGATCCGTTAACGCTTTATACAACAAACACCGAGATTTTCAACAATAATCAATTTGACGGAAATTATTTTGGTATAAATAATGCTTCAAGATATTATTTCTCAACAAACGTTCTTCCTGATTTAACAGAAACTTCAGGAAATATAACGGCGTTTTCAATGCTATCATCAAGCGATGCAACATACGGGGTTGTAAGTTCAACAAATTCAACAGCAGAGATGACCTTAACAAACTCACAAGATGTAGAAATTGAAATGTATCCAAGAGAAACGACGTATCGTGATGAAGGGTTGGACTCTTCAACTTTAATGTATAAATTGGGAAATTCTAATATACCAATATCAGATTATTTAGAAGAAGTTTATCAAAATGGCGAAGCAACTTCGGATAACGAGATATATTTAAACGAAGCTGGAGAATACGAGGTAAGATATACGTCTCAAACTGGCGTCGCAGGGATAACAGGTGTTACAATGGTTAAAAAAGTAAGCGTAGTAGAACCTCAAAGTGAAAATTATTCATTAATAGGAACAAAAACAGTATATTTAACGGTGGGCTCTACATATCAGGATTCTGGATTGTATGACCGTACAACTGGTGAAAAAGCTAGCACAGCTTTATACACCATAACGTATCATAATGAAGATGGAAGCGGAGATATAGATGAAAATCAGTTAACAAACGCAACTGGCGAGTATCAAGTAAAATACACTATAGCTGAAACCGACGAGGAGATAGTAAGAACCGTTGTGGTAGTTGACGAGATGCCATCAACAACGTCGGAAGTTTTATCAGTTACGACAGCAAATAAATATGAAAATGAAGCATCAAGTGATCACACCATAACAATAGCAGATGAAACGGTAGAATGTAATAGTGAGAATAATTGTACGTATACAACGAGTGATGATGGAACATCTGAGACATACGTTGTGGATAAATCAAGCTCAAAAGGATATATAGCACAAATTACAAAAACTATTAACATAGTTCCATATCAATATAAAATGTCAATAAAAGATATAATATCAACTGGAACGATAGAGAAAGTAAGTGATGGCTTTTATGCTGTAGGCGCTTATTATGTTACCGTAAAATCAACTAGAAATGATTCTTCTAGTAATACTTTTAATATTAATTTAACCGTATTGTTAGACGAACAAACATCAAGTGCAGAAGTTGAAAGTAAGGAATATTCAAACGGTTATGAAACAACTTCTCTTACGACTAATATGTATGTAGTAGAAGATTCGGATTATGTACTAGTTGACAGTTCTGAGAAGACAAGCACTTTATATGGCAATTATTATACCGCTGCTATGGGAGAAGAAGTATTATTAGAATCTGTCTTTGATTATTCTGCAAATGCAGATGATGATATTTCAGAGTTAAATATAAGTATACCAGTTAGTGAACATTTAATTCCAATCTCATACAGTACTGAAGTTTCAGAAAACTCATATTTTGACATAAGTGCTGTGTACAATACTTCTGAAATAAACGCAATTCCAAATTACACAATTGAATATTGTGATGCTGATGGGACATGTATTGCACCAGAAGAATTTGATAGTGATGAATTTGTTGTTGAAGAAGTAAATATTACGATAACTCCTAATGATGATAATACATTTGAAATTAAGCCAGGAACAGTAATAACCATAAAAACTAAATATGAGGTTAAAACCTATTCTGCAACAAGTGAATACGCTGATGATTTAAGTGATTTGAAATTTAATTCAGGGGCAACGTTTAAATGGAATAATGGTGTTGAAACTTTATCAAAAGAATCTTCAACTCCGGACGTTTACATAACGCCATATAAATCAAGAACAACCGTTATGATAGGTAGTGGTAATGAGTTTAGCTCATCTGATTCAGTAATACTTGATGCATCTAAAAATGACAATTATACTGTTTATGCTAGTTTGGATGTTGTTTCTCCAGCGATGAATATATATTCTAACATTTTCGGATATAACAGGTTAGATAATTATACCGTTCGTTTTGAGTTGCCAGCGGGTGTTAACTATGTATATAACAATAACTATGAAATGACACCTACGGTAACATATAATGGTGACATTACAATCTTAACCTTTACGTATTCATCAATAGAACCAAATAGTTGGATAGAACCTATTTACTTTGATTTCAACGTTGACGTAACAGCGATAACTGGGGATTTTGAAATACAAATATCATCTGGAGATATAAGTGGTAATGATCCATCAATTAATAATGATGTTTCTAGTATTAATAAATATAAGACGCAAACCAAAAGTATTAGAATATCAAATACTGAACCAGTATCTTACGGACAATACATATATTCTGATGGAAGATACGTATCCAACATAAGCAAAGATGAAACATTTGATTTTTCTACAAAATTATATAACAACGGAATTCCTTCTACGAATACCGTTACTGACATAGATGTTTACACAATATTACCTTATACTGATGAGGTAAATGGATCATCTTACAGTGGAACCATAGAAATATCAGGTTTATCTTCTAATACAATGTGTACAACTTCAGATCCTAGTTTATTAGCATCAGAAGCATTAAAAGACAACGTTGAATGGGAATCATGTTCTAATTTCCAAACGTCAGATGGTAGGTATTCTGGAATTACAGCATTTAAAGTTCATTATGATAGTTTAGCCGTTGGTGTGTCTTTGACTAATACTATAAAAGTATACACCTCTGGAAACGAACCTGATGATGTCTATACGTTTAAAACATATTTTGAATATGAAAATGAGGACGGAACTTATTCAGGGTACATAAACTTTAAAGATATTACTCTTGAGGTAATAAGCAAAAAAATAACTGGAATAGTATGGGAAGACTTTAACCTAGATGGAATAATGGATGACGATGAATCAAGAATAGATACAGTAACGTTAAATTTATATAATGCTGCAACTGATGAATTAGTAGCTACTACAACTCCAGACGAAGATGGAGAATACACCTTTAGTGCTTTAGAAGAAGGAGAATACTACATAGTAGCAGACTTTAACACAGATAAATATGGCGTAACCGGAAAACCATCAGAAGATTATTATGATCAAACAAAACTATCAGCGTTCTATGAAGAACTAATAGAAAGTGATACTTCATCAACCGAATCAACGGATACAACAGATCCGGAAAACTCAGAAAATGAGTCAACAACCGAAGATGAAGAAACAGAAGAAGAACAAGTAGTTAGTATCGTTAGAACGGATAACATAGCAATTGAATCAGAAACAAGAATAGTAAGAAACATAAACTTAGGATTATCTTTAAGAAAGAAGTTTGAGATTCAAGTTAATAAATACATAACTAGAGCCGAAGTAACAAATGCATTAGGTGTGGTTACAACATATGAATTTGGTAACGTAAAATTAGCAAAACTAAACGTTAAAGACATGAGTAACCTAAGTATAAAAGTAATTTATACCATAGAAATAGAAAACGTTAAGTATTATCCTGGATACGTAACATTAATAACCGAAGAAATACCAGAAGGAATGAGCTTTAATCCTGATTATTCAGAAAATGAAGGATGGGTATTAAATTCAGATGGAACAATTTCAAACACAACGCTAGCTGATGAATTAATATATGAAAATGAAAAAAGATATTTAACAATAGCGTTAGATATAACTCAAGAAGAAGCAGGATCATTTATTAATTATGTATCAGTAGATGGTTTAGAAATACTAGGAGGTACTGAAGATGAAGACTAAAGTAAGAAATATTTTATTATTAACTTTGCTATGCCTACTTCTTTTTCCTTTATCTACTAAAGCCGATTCTATTACAAATAAAGTTTTAGGATACTCTGAGTTCAGTTATAAAACAAAGGGTTATTCAACAACAAGATATACGGATAATTTAGCTACATATTATTTGAATGGAAGTGATACTTCATCAAACAAAGTTTTTTGTGTGGAGCCAGGTGCAACATTTCATAATGGAGCCACCTATGACGGATATACTGAAGCTTCTTCTGTTTCAAGTAGCTCTTCTTGGGCTAGTGGTATAAAAAGCTCCGCAG
Source organism: uncultured Muribaculaceae bacterium (assembly GCA_964431705.1). Classification (GTDB taxonomy): domain Bacteria; phylum Bacillota_I; class Bacilli_A; order RF39; family UBA660; genus Aphodocola. The sequence continues at coordinate 19,426 of CAYSJY010000003.1, forward strand.
AAGATATTGAAAAAGTACTTTCTTGTTGGAATAATAACAATGCAAGTATTGTTGCAGCTCAAACAATTTTATGGGAACTTATATCAGGTGAAAGAGATGAGATAAACGCAACTGAGATATTAAAAAATGGTGATTATGAACCAAAGCAATCTGATGGAAGTGTGTACGGAGATTCTTCTGGAGTCACAACGCTATATGAACTTTTCAACGACGAAAAATCTTCATTTTCAAATGTTCTTACTCAATACCAAGCAATTTTAAGATGTGCGGCAAGATTTAATGTTTCACCTTCTTTTGCTTATAGTACTGATTCATCGGCAAAGTCAAATGCTCAACAATTAACTAGTTATGATGATGATACCCAAACGTTTTCTAAAACGTTTAAACATAGTTCTACTATAGATAGTAACTTATTGAAATATTACACGGTTTCTTCTTCGAATAGTGATGTTAAAGTAACCTTAACGAGTACGGGACTTACGGTTACTACAACAAAAGAATTAGCAACTAAATCTGATGCGGTTAAGATAACACTTACTTATACTTATAAAGATGATGGGACTAATGAATTAAATAATTTTGGGCCACTTACTTATTATGTAAAAAGCGGTTATCAATCATTGGTTAAAGGTTCAACAACCAAGCAAGTTTATTTATACGTATACACGGGAGAAAGACCAACGTATCAGTTGAGGGTAAGAAAAGTAGACGAAGATGGAAACGCAATGTCAGGCGTAAAGTTTAACGTGTATAGCGATGCTTCATTAACAACAAAGGTAGGAACAACCACTGAAACTGATTCAAATGGATATGCATATTTAACAGGAATAGAAAAAGTAGGAAAATACTATGTGCAAGAAGCATCAACACCAGATGGATACGTAACAAATAAAGAGGTTAAAACGGTAGAAGTAACAGGAACTCATAGGGAAGGAACCAGTAATTATGCAACCACATCATCATCGTTTGTAAATAAGTACATGCATTTGGCTTTATCAAAACAGACGATAGATTCAAGTGGAAATATAGTAGATATAGAAGATTATACTGGGGATAACTGTACAGGAGATTATATAGGGCCTGTATTTACGATAACAAAAGATGGAGAAGAATTATATGTAATAGAGAATTCTGCTGGTAATTATACGTTATCAACGTCTACTAATTCGAATGCAACGAATGAAATAAAAACGTGTAATGGACAATTTGATATCGAGAAAATAGAGTCAGGCACTTATGAAATAACGGAAATAGAAGCTCCAGATGGATATACGTTGCCAGAGAATCCAAGTCAAACGGTAACGGTAACAAAAGGTGTTTTAGAAACTGAAATCGTAATGTACAACGGTGTAACTGGAGTAATCTTTAATAAAATAGATGAAAATGGTGTATTAATAGATGGAGGAAAATTCGCGTTACAGCAAAAGGTAAACGGAGTATATCGAGATATGCTATTGATGTATGAGGGAGGAGTTACTTATACGTACGTTGATGGATTAACTGAAAGCGATGAAGGAGCAACTTATCTATTAGATACAACAAATGGAACTATTAACGTAACAAATTTACCACCTGGTGAATATCGGTTTGTGGAAAAACAAGCTCCAGATGGATATGACATAATAAAAGATAAAGATTCAAATGCAACATTTACAATAAGTGATAAAGGAATATTTGGAGATGATGGACAACCTGTAACAGATTATTATCAGGTAAGGTTAGTCAATCAAGAAACAAGTGTAGCCGGTAGTTATGATCAAGCAGAACTAATAGTTACGATAATAACTGGAAGAAAGGTTGCAAACTACACACTTATAATTGCATGTCTTGCTGTTGCGTTAACAATATTAATAATATTAAGGAAAAAAATAAAAAAATAGCATTATATATTTGCTATTTTTTATTATTATGGTAAAATTATATTAGTATGTACCAAAGGAGTGATTTATAATGGAAGTAACTAAGGTAATGATACAAAAAGAAGAAAAGCAAGGTTCTAGGGTAAAAGCTTATGTTGTAATTGAATTAGATGAGGTATTAAAAATAAATGGCATAAGGTTAATTGAGGGAAATTCAAGATTATTTGCAGCGATGCCAAATAGAAAAGTTGGCGATGATAAATATGTTGATTATGTATATCCAATAAATAAAGAATTAAGAGAAAAAATAGAAAAAGCAATTCTAGATGAATATGAAAAAGAAAGTTAGTAATAATTTTCTTTTTTTTTAATATAATTTATCGGGAGGCTTTTATGAATAAAGAAAATGAAACAGTAGGATTGTTGAATCATAGCATAAGTATAACAGAAAGACAAAATATTAAAGTAAGTGGTGTAACTAAGATTGATAGTTTTGATAAAGAAGAGTTTTTGCTGGAAACTCAAGCGGGACCAGTTGGTATTAAAGGTAGAGATCTTGAAATAATAAAATTGGACACTTATGAGGGAACAATAATTATTAAGGGAATAATTGATGCCTTATCTTATTTTGATAATGGTAAATCTAAAAAGGAAAATTCGGTAATATCTAAATTATTTAAATAATGAGTTTAGAAGAACAATTTAAAGTTATTTTTTATTCATTTATATATGGTATTCTTTTTTTATTTACCTTTAAACTCTTTAGGTTATTAAAAATAAAAAACTTTTTATATAGATTTGTTTTAGAATTAATGTTTTTTATTTTTCATGTTTCATTATTTTATTTTTTACTTTGCAAAATAAACGGTGGGATGTTGTCTTTTTATATAATAATTTTTCTAATTTTGGGGATTATTTGTTGTCACTTACTTTACTTTAACAACAAAAATAATTGAAATTTTATAATCTTTTATTGTATAATTACTAATATAATGGAGGTGATGTAATGAAACTTACTCGTAAAGAAAGAAGAAGAATTATTTTAACGTCTATATTTTGTTTTTTTATAATTAGTTTATGCATTATATCATCTGTTAATAACATAATAAAAATAGGTCAAAAAAACAAAGAAAAAGAAGAATTAACACAAACTTTAAGTGAGTTAGAAGAAGAAGAGGAAACTCTTTCAGACGACGTAGAAAAGTTACAAAATCCAGAATATGCTGCTAGATATGCAAGAGAAAAGTATTTATATTCAAAAAGTGATGAAAAAATATTAAAAATAGACTAAACAAGGAAATTTATTCCTTGTTTTTTATGACTTTATGTGCTTTAATACTTATGGATGTGAAAAAAATGAATATTAACTTGATTAGTTCAAAGAAACTTGCTTATTTAGGCGATGCGGTTTATGAGTTAATGATAAGAACTTACTTAATTAAAGAACGAACAAATGATTTAAATAAGTTACAAGAAATGAAAATAAAGTATGTTAGTGCAAGAAATCAAGCTTTAATGCTCGATTACTTAATTGAAAATGATTTAATTATGCAAGAAGAAATTAGGTTTATCAAAAAAGCGAGAAACTTGAAAGTGTCATCAAAGCCAAAAAATACGGATGTTATAACATATAAAAAAGCAACAGCCATAGAAGCTTTGTTTGGTAAATTATACTTGGAAAATAATTTAAAAAGAATAGAAGAATTAACAAACTTAATAATAAAAAAAGGTGATTAATATGTACGTATATGGAAAAAACGTTGCAAAAGAGTTGCTTAATAATGGCAAAGTAATTTATAAAGCATACTTACAAGATAATTTAAAGGGTAGTAACCTTGAGAAAGAATTATCAAAAAATAAAATTAAAATCAATTTTTTAAGTAAAAATGATTTAAATAAAATAACGAAAGAAAATCATCAAGGTATAATATTAGAAATTGATGATTATCATTATTATCAACTTGATGAAGTTTTAAAAGATGTTCAACAGCAACCTTTTATAGTTATTTTAGATCATATAGAAGATCCACATAATTTTGGTGCTATAATACGGACATGTGAAGCTGCTAAAGTAGATTTTATAATAATTCCAAAAAATAGAAGTGTATGTGTTAACTCGACCGTTATGAAAACTAGTGCAGGTGCTTTATCTAACGTTAAAATAGTCATGGTAACAAATATTAATAACACCATAAAAAAACTAAAAGATAACGGCTATTGGATAATTGGAACAGATATGAATGCAAAGTATCAATATGATTCTTTAGATTATGATATTCCAATTTGTTTAGTTATTGGAAGTGAAGGTTTTGGGATGAGTAAAATAATAAAAGACAATTGTGATTTTATTGTATCTATTCCAATGTATGGGAAAGTAAATAGTTTAAATGCTTCTGTTTCGGCAGGTATCATAATATATGAAGTTTTAGAAAAAAGGAAGAAGGTTCCTCATGAAAAATAAAAAAGAATATAATGATTTTTTAGATGATAATGAACTTTTATACATGATATCTGATAATAATGAGGAAGCAAGCTATGACATTTATAAAAAATATGACCCAGTTATTTCATATTTCGCTAAAAAATATAGTGTGTATACGGATGGAAAGGGAATTGATTATAATGATTTATATCAGGAGGGCTTAATAGGTCTTATGCAAGCTATTGATAAATTTAAAGAGCAAAAAGACATTAAGTTTTCAACGTTCGCTTTTTTATGCATTAAAAGAAAAATAATATCATTAGTAAGGGATGTTAATCGAAAAAAACATAGTGCATTAAACGATTCTTATTCAATAGATTATAAGCAAGATGAAGAAGACAGAAGTTTTGATAATATTTTGATTACTAATTATGGTGGAATAGAAGATTTATTAGTAAATAAAGAGGATAATGATTATTTTAATAAAAAAGTAGAAGAAGAATTATCAGAATTTGAAAAATCCGTGTATGAATTAAGATTAAATGGTTTTACTTACGAAGAAATATCACATATATTAAACAAGACTCAAAAATCAATCGCAGGAGCTTTATTAAGAATTAAAAGTAAAATTAAAAGTATTTTAAAAGAAATAAATTGACTAATATGATAATTTGTGCTAATATTTAACTAGTTAGCACTTGATTAGGTGTTTTTATTTTGGGATTAGGAGAAAATTTATGGCAAAATCAAAGAAAAGAAGAAACGTATTTGTATTCTTAAAAGATTTTTTTATGAGCCTTATAAAAGAGGCAAAAAAAGTTGTGTGGCCAACTAAGAAGAACCTGGTTAAGTATTCGGTTGTCACAATCCTATTCATGGTATTTATTTGTATATTTTTTGTTGGTACAGATTTAATTATTGCGTTAATATCTTATGTAAAGGAGTTAATCGGTTAAGATGGAAGAAGAAAAAAAATGGTATGTTGTAAATACTTATTCTGGTCATGAAGATAAAGTAAAAGAAAAACTAGATATGAGAATAAACTCCATGGATATGCAGGAAAACATATTCAGAGTAATAGTTCCTGAAAGGAAAGAAGTACAAATAAAAGATGGTAAAAAAACCGAAAAAATGAAAAAATTATTTCCTGGTTATGTTTTAGTGGAAATGATTATGTCAGATGAATCTTGGTACATCGTTCGTAACACACCGGGGGTAACTGGATTTTTAGGTTCATCTGGTAAGGGTGCTAAACCAGTTCCTTTATATGATGAAGAAGTGCAAAGAATTTTTAAAGAAATCGGTTATAAAGGAGACAATGTTGTTGTTAACTTTGAAGTTGGTGACAAAGTTAAGATAACTGATGGTCCATTTAAAATGCTTGCTGGAAAGATTCTTAGCATAGATAAAGATGAAGGTAAAGCTAACGTTGCAATAGACTTATTTGGACAAGAAACTAACGTAGAGTTAGAGCTTACTCAATTTGTTAAAGAATAATCGTTAAAACGCTTGCTTTTATCATATATGCTGTGATAAAATTAAATTCGCAGCTATATATTTTATATAGATGGTAAAAGAAAAATTAGTGGAAGGCGCGGATTTTAAAAATGCTATTTGACCACTCGCGAAAAAATAATTTATAGGAGGTGTTTTTCGTGGCAAAAGAATTAATAAGAAAATTAAAGTTACAATTACCAGCAGGAAAAGCAACACCTGCTCCACCGGTAGCTACGGCACTTGGACCAATGGGTGTTAACTCTGGTGAATTTTGTGTTAAATATAATGATGCAACAAAAGATAAAATGGGAGATATCGTACCGGTTGAAGTTTCAATTTATGATGATAGAAGTTTTGATCTTAGATTTTTAACTCCACCGACTGCATTCTTACTTAAAAAATATGCTAACATTAAAAAAGGTTCTGCTTCAGGTTCTAAAGAGATAGTAGGATCCATCACAAAAGAACAATTAAAAGAAATTGCAGAAATTAAATTACCTGATTTAAATGCATATACAATAGAAGGTGCTATGAACATAGTTGCTGGTACCGCAAAAGACATGGGTATCGACATTAAAGATTAACAAAATATACATTATACATATAGATTTATCTATGTGGGAGGAAAATCCGCTTATACCACAAGGAGGTAATAAAAATGAAAAGAAAAAGTAAAAAGTATCAAGAGGCTTTAAAGAAACTAGAAAAAGGAAAATCATACACTCTAGAAGAAGCTGTAAAACTAGTTAAAGAAACTTCTGTATCCAAGTTTGATGCTACCGTTGAAATAGCGGTTAGACTAAACTTAGATACCAAGAAAAATGATCAACAACTAAGAGGTGCCATTGTTTTACCACATGGAACTGGTAAAACAAAAAAAGTGTTAGTACTTGCTAAGGCAGATGCTGCAAAAGCTGCTGTTGATGCTGGAGCTGATTACGTTGGTGACGTTGATATGATAAATAAAATTGAAAAAGAAAACTTCTTTGACTTTGATGTTATCATAGCAACGCCAGAAATGATGCCACTTTTAGGTAAGTTAGGTAAGGTTTTAGGTCCAAAAGGATTAATGCCTAATCCTAAAACAGGAACCGTTACCATGGATACTAAAAAAGCAGTAGAAGACGTTAAAAAAGGACGTGTTGAGTATCGTACTGATTCATACGCAAACGTTCATGCTTTAGTTGGTAAAGTTTCATTTGATGATGAAAAACTAGTAGATAATATTAAAGCATTTATGAATGTTATAATAAAATCTAAACCACAGGCAGCTAAGGGAACTTATCTTAAAAACGTTTCTATAGCTTCAACAATGGGTCCTGGGATCAAGGTTGATTTAGCATCATTTGACAATTAATAAAAAATAATATAAACTATTGTTAGTTTGTTTTTCACAAATTAAAAAGTACCAAAGACAGTAGGAGCTTATTATGGCGTAACTTATATTCCTACCGAGGACTAAAATATTTCTATTTTAAGAATTATAAGGTCTTTCTTAGTCTTTGACTTTGATAGACCTTTTAATTTTATAAGTACTTATTATACTAAAGGAGGATTGATGATATGGCAAATCAGGCTATAATAGCTAAAAAAGAAGAAGTAGTAAATGAAATAGTTGATAAAGTTAAAAACGCAACTAGCACTATTTTGTTTGATTACCGTGGCTTAACTGACCAAGAAATAGTAGAACTACGTCGTAAGTTACGTGAGAATAATTCTTCTTATAAAGTATATAAAAATACTTTAACAAAAAGAGCGTTTGATAAACTATCTATTAATTTAGATGATTGTCTTGAAGGTCCATCTGCTATTGCGGTATCAGATGATGCGATTGCTCCAATAAGAGTTTTAGCAGATTTCGCAAAAACACATCAAGCATTAGAGCTTAAAGGTGGTATTGTAGATGGAAAAATAACTAGCTTAGATGAGTTAAAAGAATTAGCAACTATTCCATCAAAAGATGGCTTACTTACTATGTTTGCATCTGGTTTAATTGAACATGTTAGAAATGTTGCTATATGTTTAGATTTACATGCTAAAAATCTAGAAGAGGAAAATAATTAAAATTAAGGAGGAAAAGAAATGGCAAAAATAAGTACACAAGAAATTATTGATGCAATAAAAGAAATGAAGATTCTTGAAGTTAAAGAATTAGTAGACGCTATGAAGGAGGAATTTGGTGTTGATCCATCTGCGGTTGCTGTAGCTGCTGCTCCAGCTGCTGGTGCAGATCAAGCAGAGGAAAAAACTTCTGCAACTGTAGTATTAAAAGATGCAGGATCAGCAAAAATTCAAGTAATCAAAGTAATAAGAGATATTACTGGTTTAGGTCTAATGGATGCTAAAAAGGTAGCTGACGAAGGTGGAAACGTTAAAGAAAACGTTCCAATGGATGAAGCAAACGACATTAAAGCTAAGTTAGAAGAAGCTGGCGCAACTGTAGAACTTCAATAATTTGGTTTAATAAGTACTATAAGAACTACCGTTTTTTATAATCGGTAGTTCTTTTTATTGACATTTAAAAAGAGTAAGAGTATTATAGTCCTTACTTAAAGGAAAAGAAGAGTGTAAAAATGAAAAAAATATCTAAACGTATTTTAGCTGGTGCATTAGCAGGAACGATGCTAACTACTTTTGCAGGTTGCAAAAATAATGAAATTCCATCTAATCTTTCTTCCTATGAGCAATCATTTATAGAAGAATATGGTTATAAGAATTATACTTATAATGAACTATTAGAATATTTGGTAGTGAAATATAAAACAATTGATTCTGATAGTGAAAAAACTTCTGTATTATATCCTTTTTATGATCCAGTAAGTGATAATATATACGTTTATAATTTAGAAAAAGAAAATTTAGCTGTGTTTGAACTTTCTGATGAAGAAAAGGTACAATACAATGATGGAAACACCAAAGAAATAACGGATAGTAAACTTAAAATTGTTGCAAACTCGCTTGGGGATGATGTTACAGTAGAAAACCTAACTAAATATCTTGTTGAAATTTTTGGTGAAAAAACTTCATATACATCACTTGACCTATATGTTGTTTTAAGTGGTTTATCTTATTTTGAAAGTTATCCATTATATGTTGATGAAAGCGTAGTAACTAAGACAACTGATATGTCTATAGCAAAAACAAAGTTTTAAAAGGGTGCTTATTTTGCATTCTTTTTATGTTATAATTTTTATGTGGTGATTATTATGGCGCATTATTTTACAAACGATGAAAATTTATTATCTGAAATAAGAAAAGTTAATGTAGTTATCCACAGTATAAATTTTTATTTTTATACAGATAACGGTGTATTTTCTAAGAATAAGTTGGATTTTGGAACGGAATTGTTAATAAATACTTTTAAATATACTAATCCAAAGGAAAAGATGTTTCTTGATATTGGATGCGGCTGTGGGCCAATCGGTATTTATGCATCAATGTTAGGTTTTGCTGTGGATATGTCAGATGTTAATAAAAGAGCGATTCATTTATCAAAGATGGCACTTAAAGAACAAAAATTAAATGCTGATGTATTTTTATCAGATGCATATGAAAACGTAGATAAAAAATATGATTATATAGTATCTAATCCGCCGATCAGGGTTGGTAAAGAAAAACTTTATGAAATTATTATGGGTGCTAAAAATTATTTAAAAGCAAATGGAGAGTTATGGATAGTAGTAAGAAAAAAGCAAGGAGCAGACTCGCTGGTTAAAGATATGAAGGAAGTTTATAAATTAGTAGAAATAGTCCTTAAAAAAAAGGGATATTACATAATTATTGCTAAATAAAACACAAATGGAAAAATATTTGTGTTTTTTTGTGAAATGTATTGACAACACTAGCTTTTTCTTGTAATATTTTAAATTGGTACTGTGTCTTTATTTTTGGACATGTTCTTTAAAAATTTATAGTTTAGGGGTGGAAATGCGTGGCTTATAAAGTAAAAAAAGTAAACGAATACCGAAAAAGAAGAGATTTCTCAAGAGTAAATAATTCCCTAGAATTACAAGACTTACTTGAGATACAAACAAAATCCTATAATTGGTTTATTAAGGATGGAATCAAAGAAGTATTAGAAGAAATAAGCCCAGTAGAAAATTTCTCTGGAACGTTATCTTTAGAATTTGGTGAATATTCATTTGATGAACCAAGGCATACAATTAAAGAATGTAAGGAGAAAAAAACTACTTATGCTGCTCCGTTAAAAGTAGAAACTCGCTTGTTTAATAATGAAACAGGAGAAGTAAAAGAGCAAGAAATATTCTTAGGTGATATGCCACTTATGACTGATTCTGGCTCATTTATTTTTAATGGTTCAGAACGTGTTATCGAATCACAATTGGTACGTTCTCCAAGTGTGTACTATGGAAGAGAAATAGATAAAAATGGTCGTTCTATTATTTCTTCACAATTAATACCAAACAAAGGAACTTGGCTTGAGTATAAACTTAATAGTAAAGATGTTGTAGACGTAAGAATAGACCGTAACAGAAAAGTCGTTGTAACTGCGTTTTTAAGAGCATTTGGATTATCGTCAGATGATGATATTTTGAAGTTATTTGGTAATGATGAGTATTTGGTAAACACCTTATCTAAAGACTCAACAAAGAATACTGATGAGGCACTAATTGAGATTTATGAAAAATTAAAACCAGGTGAACCTGCAACGCTAGATAGTGCTAAAAACCAATTAATAACTAGGTTTTTTGATAACTTTAGATATGATTTAGCTAAAGTTGGTCGTTATAAATTTAATAAAAAATTAAACGTAATTGATCGTTTGCTTAATCAAACTTTAGCAGAAGATATAACCGTAGATGGTAAGGTTATAGTAAAAAAAGGTACCAAGTTGACCCATGATGTATTGGAAACTTTGAAACCTGTTTTAGCAAATGGTTATGGAATGGTTGATGCAACGCAAGATAAAGAATTAGATGATCATACGATGGTTCAAATTATAACTATTTATGCTCCAAATGAACCTGATAAAGTTTTAAGGGTGATTGGTAATGATCCTAGTTTAACCGTTAAGACACTTACTATGTCTGATATATATGCATCAGTATCTTATTATTTGAATCTATTACATGGTATAGGTTCAATTGATGAGATAGATCATTTGTCTAACCGTCGTTTAAGACAAGTAGGAGAATTATTACAAAATCAATTTAGAGTTGGTGTTGCACGTATGGAAAGGGTTATTCGTGAGAGAATGACAACACTTGATATTGAAACAGCAACTCCAAAAACCTTAATTAATATAAGACCAATAACGGCAGTAATAAAAGAATTTTTTGGATCAAGTCCGTTATCACAATTTATGGATCAGATTAATCCATTATCTGAGTTAAATAATAAAAGACGTTTATCAGCTTTAGGACCAGGTGGACTTTCTCGTGATAGAGCTGCGATGGAAGTTCGTGATGTTAACGTATCACACTATGGTAGAATTTGTCCTATTGAATCACCTGAGGGTGCGAACATCGGACTTATTACGTCACTTGCAAATTATGCTAAGATAAATGACTATGGTTTTATAATGACACCATATAGAAGAGTTAAAGATGGTAAGTTACAAGATCAAATAGATTATTTAACCGCAGATGAAGAAAATGGGCATATTATAGCTCAAGCAAAGGTTAAAATGGATGGAGATACCATCGTAGAAGAACATTGCCCAGCACGTCATAACGGAGAAAATATCATTGCAAGACCAAAGGATATTGATTATATAGATGTTTCTCCACAACAAATCGTATCTGTAACAACAAGTTGTATACCATTTTTGGAACATGATGATGCTCACCGTGCATTAATGGGTTCTAACATGCAGCGTCAAGCACTTCCTTTGTTAAAATCTGAAGCTCCTTTAGTAGCAACGGGAGTTGAGGTTCAGGCTGCAAAAGATTCTGGAGTTTGTCTAATATCTAAAGCAGATGGTGTTATAGATTACGTTGATGGTAAGAAAATTGTTATTAAAACAACCAAGGGTAAGGATATATACTTGTTAAAGAATTTTGAAGGTTCAAATGCTGGTACTTGTTATCATCAAAAACCAATTGTTCGAGTTGGGGATAAGATAAAGCGTGGGCAAATAATTGCGGACGGACCTTCAACTGATAAGGGAGAAGTTGCGTTAGGTAAAAACTTAACCGTTGCGTTTATGACCTATAATGGTTATAATTACGAGGATGCTGTTATCCTAAATGAAAGAATGGTTAAAGATGATGTTTTAACGTCTATTTATATAGAAGATTATGAAATTCAATGTCGTGATACCAAATTAGGACCTGAAGAAATAACAAGAGATATTCCAAACGTTAGTGAAGAAGCTAGAAAGAACTTGGACTCAAATGGTATTATAAGAATAGGAACTGAGGTTAGAGAAGGTGACATACTAGTTGGTAAGGTAACGCCAAAAGGTATGGTTGAGCTAACTTCAGAAGAAAAATTATTACATGCCATTTTTGGTGAAAAAACACGTGAGGTAAGAGATACATCACTTCGTGTTCCACACGGTGGTGCTGGTATTGTTCATGATATTAAAATATACACTAAAAAAGATTCTGATGAGTTACCATCAGGAGTTTCAAAGGAAATTCGTGTTTATATAATTCAAAAACGTAAAATTCAAGTTGGTGACAAAATGGCTGGTCGTCATGGTAATAAAGGTGTTATTTCACTTGTTGCCCCTCAAGAAGATATGCCATATCTACCAGATGGTACTCCAGTTGATATATTACTTAATCCATTAGGTGTTCCATCTCGTATGAATCCTGGACAAATTCTTGAACTGCACCTAGGAATGGCCGCAAAAAAACTTGGTGTTTATACATCAACACCAGTATTTGATGGTGCAACTTGGGAAGATATTCAAGACATGATGAAAGAAGCTGGAATGGAACCAGACGGTAAAACTGTGTTATATAATGGTAAAACTGGTGAACCTTTTGATAATCGTGTTGCGGTTGGTGTTATGTACATGATAAAACTAGATCACATGGTTGATGATAAATTACATGCACGTGCAACTGGACCTTATTCATTAGTTACTCAGCAACCATTAGGTGGTAAAGCACAATTCGGTGGTCAAAGGTTTGGTGAAATGGAAGTTTGGGCACTTTATGCGTATGGTGCTGCTCATGTTCTTCAAGAAATATTAACAGTAAAATCTGACGATGTTATCGGTCGTGTTAAGGTTTACGAATCTATCGTTAAAGGTAAACCAATTGATCGAGCTGGCGTTCCAGAAAGCTTTAGAGTACTTGTTAAAGAATTCCAAGCATTAGGTTTAAACATTGCCATGATTACCGAGGATGGAAAAGAAGTTGATGTTAAAACACTTGAGGAAGAAGAGGAAAAAGAAGCTTCACCATTATCTATTGAAGAAATTGATAATGTTTCAATGGTAAACAAAAGAGAATCAGTTGAAGTCATCTCTCAGTCAGAAATAAAAGCTGAAGAATCAATTGAAGAAGAAACTGATGATTATGAATCTGAGGTAGAAGATAAACTTGATGAATTAGATGATTCATTAATGAAAGGGGATGAAGAATAATGTTAGATGCTAATAAATTTGCAGGAATTAAAATATCTATTGCTTCACCCGAACAAATTAGAGAATGGTCTTATGGAGAAGTTAAAAAGCCAGAAACAATAAATTATCGTACATTAAAACCAGAAAGAGACGGTTTGTTTTGCGAAAAGATTTTTGGACCTACTAAAGATTATGAATGTGCTTGCGGAAAGTATAAAAGATTAAGATATAAAGATATAATTTGTGATAGATGTGGTGTTGAAGTCACTAAATCTAAAGTACGTCGTGAACGTATGGGACATATAGAGCTTGCAACACCAGTGTCTCACATTTGGTTCTTTAAAGGTGTTCCAAGTCGTATGGGACTTGTTCTTGATATGTCTCCAAGAGACTTAGAAGAGGTATTATACTTTGTATCATACGTAGTAATTAACCCAGGATCAGCTCCTTTAGAGAAAAAGCAAACTTTATCTGATAAAGAATACCGTGCTTACTATGAAAAATATGGAAATACTTTTGCGAGAACCAGAATCTGTTTGCGAACTAGCTAT
>CAYSJY010000004.1:0-32625 GCA_964431705.1 uncultured Muribaculaceae bacterium
GGGCATATGCAATGGCAGATGGTTATAATGATGGAATGGAAAAAGGAATTGAAAAGGGTATAAAAGAAGGTATTGAAAAAGGAATCGAAAAAGGTATTGAAAAAGGTATTGAAAAAGGAATTGAACAAGGTATTGAAAAAGGAATCGAAAAGGGTATAAAAGAAGGTATTGAAAAAGGAGCTGTAAAAAAGCAACGAGAAATAGCATTAAAAATGCTAGATAATGGTATGGAAACAGATGTAATATGTGAAATACTTAACATAACTAAAGAAGAGTTGAATAATTATATCATTAGTGAAAGTTAACTTTAACTTGTTTTAGTGGAAAGTATTTTATAAATTTTAGAAATAGCAAATGGTTGCTATTTCTTTTAATAAATGATAAAATATATATATCTTGTAAAAGATAGGAGTGATAATATGTCATCTACTACGTATTTATTTAATATTGAAAATATTAATGAAGCATTAGTTAAAGAAACAATTAAAGAAGTGTGTGAAGCTTTAAAAGAAAGAGGTTATAATCCAGTAAACCAACTTGTTGGGTATTTAATGAGTGGAGATCCTGGTTATATTTCAAATCATAAAGAAGCTCGAAATAAAATACTTAAAATTGATAGAAGTAAGATTCTTGAAATTTTAATAAAGGAATATTTGAATTAATGAGAATATTAGGCCTTGATTTGGGCAGTAAAACTTTAGGTATTGCGGTAAGTGATGAAACAATGACGATTGCAACTGGTATTGGTACTTTAAGGTTTGAAGAAAATAAACCAGAACAAATACTTGAAGAATTAAGAAAAATAATTAAATATTATAATGTAAATCAAATGGTTATTGGGCTTCCCAAAAACATGAATAATACCTATGGAAAAGCCGTTTTAAGAACGAAAAGTTTTATAAAAATATTAGAGGATAATTTTCATATTCCAATCTTTGAGCAAGATGAAAGATTATCTTCTGTTAGTGCTAATAAGATTTTGATAAGTGCTAATTTATCAAGACGAAAAAGAAAAAAAAAGGTAGATACAATAGCAGCAACAATAATTTTGCAAAATTATTTAGACATAAGAAAGGAAAAGGAAAATGGAAAATAATGAGGTAAAACAAGATAATACTTTTACGATTGTCAATGATAGTGGGGAAGAAGTAAAATGTGAAATTTTATTTACGTATGAGGATGAAAAAACTAAAAAAAATTACATTGCATACACTGATAACACCGAAGATGATGAGGGTAATACCAAAGTATACGCATCAATTTTTAATCCAAAAGAAGAAAACCCAGTACTTCTTCCAATAGAAACTGATGAAGAATGGAAAATGATTGAGGGTATTTTATCTTCGTTAACTAGTGAAGAAAACGTTAATGAATAATAAAAAGTGATAAAAAATTGATTTTTATCATTTTTTTTATTATAATTATACATGGATTTGGTTATTAGGTGGTGGCAGTTATGGATCAAGAATTTTTAATTAAAAAAATAGAAAAATATGCTGATCAAAAAGGCATTCCAATAATGGAAAAAGAAGGAATAGAATTTTTAACCGAATTTATAAGATTAAATAAAATTAAAAACATCTTAGAAATAGGTAGTGCTATTGGCTATTCTGCGATTAAAATGGCTTTGGTTAATGATGACATTAATGTTACTACAATCGAAAAGAATAAAGACAGATACATAGAAGCTTTAAAAAATGTAAAAAAACTAAATCTTGATTCTAGGATAACACTTGTTTTAGCAGATGCTTTTGATTTTAACACTAGTGAAGAGTTTGATCTTATATTTATTGATGCTGCCAAAAGCCAATATATTAAATTTTTTAATAAGTTTTCTAAAAACTTAAAACCAAAAGGTTATGTTATAACCGATAATATAAATTTTCATGGTTTAACATATTCCGATAAAACAAAAATGTCTAAAAATTTAAGACAGTTAATAACTAAAATAGAAAAATACATAACTTTCCTAAGTGAAAATAAAGATTTTAAAACTAGGTTTTTTGAAATTGGGGACGGAATAGCAATATCAAGAAGAAGGCGAAATAATGAAAGAGATTCTAATAAAGATAAATAAAGATGAAGATTTAACATACCCAAGTGCTGGGTATGTTTTTGGTATAGATAAATTTTCTTATCTTTTTGGAAAAACCTATAATATAAACGCAATTAAAAAAATAAAAGAAAGTCTAAAAGATAAAAAAATATTTATATCTTTCAACAAAATCATATTTAATGATGAAATAGAAGAATATAAAAAAACATTAAAACAAGTAGATGAGTTAGGAGTATCTGGAATTATTGTTGGTGATGTAGCAGCTTTAACTTATAATTTAAAAACTGATTTAATTCTTGATCAACTACATTTAAATAATAGTTATTACACAATTAATCATTATTATAATAATGGGTGCAAGGGCGTTATTTTAACTAATGATATTACTTTGGATGAAATAAATGAAATAAGAAAAAATACCAAAGCTATATTAATTAAAGAAGTTTTTTGCTATCCGCATTTATCCACGTCTAATAGACGTTTAATATCTAATTATTTCAAGCATTTTAAATTAATTAAAAAATCAAGTAAATACTATACGATAAATCAAAAAGGTGATAATTTATATTACCGTGTTATCGAAGATGATTTTGGATGCCATATTCTTTCGGCTAACCCAATTAATCTACTAAAATATACCCCGAGTTTAAACGTTGATTATTTTTTAATTGATGGATTTTTAATTAATGACATAAAACCAGTTTTAAATGCATTTATAAATGAAGATGTTAATAAAAGTGATGAAATAGATAAACTATATAATTCCAACCCGGGTTTTATTAATAAAAAAACAATATATAAGGTGAAGAAAGATGAAAAATAAAAACAAAGTTGAACTTTTAGCACCAGCAGGAAGCCTTGAAAAACTTAAATGGGCCATTGTTTATGGTGCTAATGCGGTTTACATCGGAGGGAAAAACTATTCTTTACGTGCAAACTCAAAGAATTTTACACTCAAAGAGATAGAAGAAGGTGTTAAATTTGCTCATGAACACAAGGCAAAACTTTACGTTACGGTTAACATTGTTTTTCATAATGAAGATGTAAATGGACTTAAAGATTATTTAAAAAAATTAAGTGATATAAAAGTTGATGCAATAATTTTTAGTGATCCATTAATTATTGACATAGTTCGTGAAAATAAAATAAATTTAGAAATGCATTTAAGTACACAAGCTTCAGTTTTAAATAAAGATGCTGCTTTGTATTATAAAAATAAGGGAGTAAAAAGGATAGTTTTAGCACGTGAGACTTCTAAAAAAGATATTAAAAATATTATAGATGAAACTAATATGGAAGTAGAATGTTTTATTCATGGAGCTATGTGTAGTAATGTATCTGGTAGATGTGTGCTTTCCAATTATTTTACATTAAGAGATGCTAACCGTGGGGGATGTTGTCAAGTTTGTAGGTTTAATTTTGACTTGTATGATGACAATAAAAATAAGATATCAACCGATGAGAATTTTTCTTTAGCACCAAAGGATTTATCATTAATGGATTACATAAAAGACATGATGGATATTGGTGTTACCTCTTTTAAGTTAGAAGGAAGAATGCGCTCTATATATTATGTTTCAACAACTATATCAGTATATCGAAAATTAATTGATATTTATAGTAACAATAAAATTGATAAAGAGTATATTATAAGGGCGAAGAAAATATTATATAGATGTGCTAACCGAGATGTTGCACCACAATTTTTTAATAAAAAACCAGGTGAAAAAGAACAGTATTATTCAAAAAGACAAGAAGATTCTAATCAGGATTTTTTAGGCATAGTATTAGATTATGATGCATTTAATAAAGAAGCGGTAATAGAACAAAGGAATTACTTTAAACCAGGGGATAAGGTAACTATTTTTGGCCCAGATAAAAAAGATTATTCATTTGTTATAACAAAAATAAAAGATAGTGATGGAAACATAATTGATGCTGCAAGACATCCTAAAGAAATAGTAAGGATTAACTGCGTAAAAAAAGTTAGCAAAAATGATTTAATGCGTGTCAACTTTTTAGATTGACAAAACTTAAAAAATGTAGTATTATGATAGCCGAGTTAATTTATAGAGGTGATTACTATGAAAAATAATACAAAAGAAATTTACTTAACTAGCGAAGGCTTTTTAAAGTTAGAAGAAGAATTAAATAACTTAAAGAAAGTAGAAAGACCAGAAGTTATTGAAGCTATTAAAGAAGCTAGAGCTTTGGGAGATTTATCAGAAAACGCGGAGTATTCTTCTGCTCGTGAAAGACAAGGTAAATTAGAAGCAAGAATAAAAGAAATTGAATATACATTAGAACATGCAACTATTATTGAAAATAACAGTGATGGAAAAGTATGCGTAGGTTCTATTATAAAAATTAAGTATTTAGAAGACGATGATGAGGAAGAATACACGATAGTTGGTACTAACGAAGCTGATCCATTTGAAAATAAAATTTCAAATGAATCTCCAATCGCACTTGCGGTTATGGGTAAAAAAGAAGGGGATGAAGTGTCAGTAGATTCTCCAAACGGTAGTTTTGATATAAAAATATTAAAGGTAGCTTAATTTTAAAGTTACTTTTTCTTTTATTAAAAACAAATACTTGATTAAGAAAAGTAAATAAGTTATAATACTAATTGTTTTAGGAGGAATTAATATTTATGGCAGAGAAAAAAGAAACAAAAGAGAAAAAAGTTAAAAACATTCATGAAATTAAAGTAGAAATTAAAGGTGATGAATGGGCTAAAAAATTAGATGACGCTTTTAAAAAGGAAGTTAAGAAAGTAAAAATAGATGGTTTTAGACCTGGAAAGGCACCAAGAAGCATTTATGAGAAGAAGTATGGCAAAGCATCACTTGTTGTTGCTGCAGTTGATGATTGTATGAATGATGCTTATCAAAAAGCACTAAAAGACTTTAATGAAGTACCAATTATTCAACCTACTGTTGAAATAGAAAAAGCTGATACAGATGGTGTTATATATAAGTTTACTTTCACAACCAAACCAGAAGTTAAGATAAAAAAATATACTAATTTAGGAGTTAAAAAAGACGTTGTTAAGGTAACTAAAAAAGACGTTGATAACGAAATTGAAAATCTAAAAAAACAGTATGCTGATTTACAGGTAAAAGAAGGTGCCATTGAAAATGGTGATACTGCTATAATTGATTTTGAAGGTTTCATGGATGGCAAAGCATTTGATGGAGGAAAATCAGAAAACTATTCTTTAGAAATCGGTTCTGGATCATTTATACCAGGTTTTGAAGAAGCTTTAATTGGACTTAAAAGTGGAGAAGAAAAAGATATTGATTTAACTTTCCCTAAAGATTATCATGCAGATGATTTAAAAGGTAAAAAAGTTACTTTCAAAGTTAAGGTTCACGAAGTTAAAACAAAAGTATATCCAAATCTTGATGAAGAATTTTTTAAAGATTTAGGTTTAGACGATGTTAAAACCAAAGAAGATTTAGAAAAGACCATTAAAAAATCAATGACTGAACAAAAGGAATACGAAGCTGAAAATAAGTACGTAGATGAACTATTTGATGCTTTATTAAAAGAAACAAGTGTTGATATACCACATGAACTTGTTCATGAAGAAATAGATAGAATGGTTCATGATTATGAAGAAAGATTAAAAATGCAAGGACTTACCTTAGAGCAATTTTATAAGTACACCAATTCAAGTGAAGAAGCTTTAAAAAATCAAATGCACGAAGAAGCTGAAAAACGTATTAAGTTAAGATTTGCAATTGACGAAATAATCGATTTAGAAAAAATTGAAGCATCTGATGAAGAAGCTGAAAAAGATGCAGAAGAAAAAGCTAAAAAACATGGCATTGATAAAGAAGAGTACATAAAAGCTTTCGGTGGCATGGAAATGTTAAAATATGATATAAAAGTACAAAAAGTATTAGATTTATTAAAAAAATAGAAACACTTAAATAAAGTAGTTTCTTTTTTGTTGACATTTGAAAAATATATGATATCATATAATGAAAAAAGGAGTTGTAATTTATGAAAAATGATTGGTATAAGATACTTGGTTTAGAAAATAATCAAGATTTCAATAACATAAACATAAGAGTGTTATTAGATGAGTTTTTTAAAAAGTTTATTTTTAAAGACCGTGACAAAGATGGTAACATAATTGTTTTATATACTAAGGATAAAGAAGAATATAAAGTAGAATATAATAAAAAATGTGAAAGTGATTTTGAGGGAAAATACTTTTTAAATAATATATTACTTATTTTAAACGTTGAAAAAGAAAGTGAATATGAATATATTAACAAAAAACTAGATGTTAAAATACATACCAGTTTCGATGGAAAAGAATATGGATATTATATAGATTTAGTGGAGGAAAAGAGGAATTCAAATGATTTAAATGCATCACAATATGTGTCAAATTTAAATTATTGTAGTAAATCGTTTCACGAATTATTTGAAGAAGCTTCTGTTTCAACAAAATTTTTTTATGCAGATTGTAGTAGTATTATGACCCGATATTTATTGCCAGATACATCTTGCTTAACTAGGATATTTAAAAACATTAATGATGATAATGATGATAATATATTAAATAACTTTTTATACATTCAAGGCATGCCCATCTCTGATAAAGAAAAGGTTTTTAAATCTAATTTACCAATTACTTATTTATTAATTAATGAACATAAAGATTTTTTTAATAAACATTATTATAAAGATGGAGACTTAAAAAATAATCATACAAAGACGTATAAAATTGGTTTTTAAAAAACCGGTTTTTTTTATAAATTTTAATGTATAATTTTTCTTAAATTTCTTGACTTTTACTTATCATGTTTTTATAATAAAAGGTAAAATTTATGTTTGTGTAGGGAGATGTGTTTTATGAATAATAATGAATTACCAGTGATACTTTTAAGAGGAATAATAGTTCTTCCTTATGCTGAACTTAAAATAGATTTAATAGATGATTTAGATACTAAAATAATAGACATTGCAAGTAATAATTATAATGGTAACGTGATTTTAATATCACCAAGTAATTTTGATGAAGAAAAGATTAAAATAAACAAATTACCAAAGCTAGGCGTAATAGGAAAAATAACTAAAAAGACCATTTTACCAAATGGTTGTACGCGCATTACCATAATAGGACAAAAAAGATGTGTAATAGATGAGTATTTTCCGTACAATAAAGAAAAAGGGGTATTTTTAGCAACGGTAACAGATCCTACTAAATATGCGATTGAAGCATCTGATGAAGAAGTTTTAGTAAGAAAGTTAAAAAGTGAACTTGAAAATTACATTAACATGGTACCTTATGCTTCAAATAGCATTTTAAGTGTTATTGACGAAATAAAAACCATAAGTCATTTATCTGATATAATCGCAAATTACATGCCGCTTTCTTTTGAAAGAAAAAGTGAAATTTTAAATACTATTAATCCATATACTCGCGTTATGATGTTACTCGAAGACATACAAAAAGAATTAGACATATTTGAGATAGAAAAAAAATTAGATAGTAAATTAAAAAAAGAAATGGACAAAAGTCAAACCGAATACATTTTAAGAGAAAAAATTAAGTTAATAAAAGAAGAATTAGGTGATATATCATCAAAAGATGAAGAAGTAGATGAATTAAAAGATAAAATAAATAAGTTAAAAGCACCTAAAAACATTATTAAGAAGTTAAAAAGAGAATTAAAAAAATATGAATCAACACCAAGTGCATCTCCTGAGGTTGGAATAATAAGAAATTATATTGATGTACTTATTAAACTTCCTTGGAACACATACACAAAAGACAATGATGATTTAAAACAGGTAAAAGAAGTATTAGACTCATCACATTATGGACTTTTAGATATTAAAGAAAGAATAATAGAATATTTGGCCGTTGAAAAAAGAAGTGTATCTAATAAAGCACCAATAATATGTTTTGTTGGGCCTCCTGGAGTTGGTAAAACCTCACTTGCTAAATCGATTGCCACTGCAATGAAAAGAAAGTTCGTTAAGATATCACTAGGAGGAGTTAATGACCCAGCGGAAATAATTGGTCACAGAAGAACGTACATGGGAGCAAATCCAGGAAGGATAATTAATGCGCTTAAAAAATGTGGTTCTAATAATCCTGTGTTTTTAATAGATGAAGTAGACAAGATGACTAAGGATATAAAAGGAGATCCCGCAAGTAGTTTACTTGAGGTTTTAGATCCAGAACAAAATGATAAATTTTATGATAATTACGTTGAAGAACCTTATGATTTATCAAAGATAATGTTTATATTAACCGCAAATTATGTAGAACAAATACCAGATGAATTAAAAGATAGGTTAGAAATAATTAATTTATCTAGTTACACCGAATATGAAAAATTATTTATTGCAAAACAACATTTAATACCGCTTGCTTTAAAAGAATATAGATTAGATGAAAGTGCAATTAAGTTTTCAGATGAAATCATTTTAAAAATTATTAGAAATTATACTAAAGAAGCTGGTGTTCGTGAACTTGAAAGAGTAATTAACAAGGTAATTAGAAAGTATGTCAAAAAGATGATTGAAGATAAAAAAGATACCTTAAATGTTAAAGTAACTGATAAAAAATTAGAAGAGTTTTTAGGTAAGAAGAAATACGATGACATGAAAATATTGTCAATCAACACAAAAGGTGTTGTAAATGGACTTGCTTATACTTCCTTCGGTGGGGATATTCTTCCAATAGAAGTAGTTACTTATCCTTCTAAAGACACTGTTAAAATAACTGGTAATTTTGGAAAGGTAATGAACGAAAGTGCACAAATAGCACTTGGTTATATCAAAGCTCATGCAAAAGAACTTAAAATAGATTTATCCAAGTTAGATGACGTATGTATTCATATAAATGCTGCTGAAGCTGCTATTCCAAAAGATGGACCATCAGCGGGTGTTGCCCTTACTACTGCAATAATAAGTACACTTACTAATAAAATAGTTGATAGCACTTATGCAATGACTGGAGAAATCACGTTAACGGGTAAGGTTTTACCTATCGGTGGATTAAAAGAAAAGTCAATTGGAGCATATAAATCAGGTATTAAAACAATTATCATTCCAAAACAAAACGAACATGACATAAGTGACATACCTAAAGAAATAGTAAATAACCTTAACATAATAATGGTAGATAATTATATGGAAATATATGATGAAATATTTAAAAAAAATAAGAAAAGCTAACATTTTTCTTATTTTTTTTCATACTATTTAGTGAAGGAGATATGAATATGAAAAGAATAATACCTTTTGTAAAGGACATTGACTTTAATAGTAATATTTCGGAAGTAACCGGTATTGCGTTAGAACATAACTTAAAATTAGAAAACGATGATTCAGTAGTAGGAAATTTTAACGTTAGTGGTAAATATAAAACAAGTAACGTAAGTATTAATGAACAAAATTTTGAAAAAGTAATACCATTTGATATAACACTTGATGATAAATATGATTCAACTAAAATAACAATTGATATAGATGATTTTTATTATGAAATAATAAACGAAAAAGCCTTAAGAATCCATATTGATGTTTTAGTAGATAATTTAGTTTATAAAGAAAAAAAGAACGATGAAGTAAAAGAAGATAATTTACCTGTCAACGTAATTCATCAAGAAGAAAGAGAAATTAATGATAATATGATAAATAACGTATTAATAAATAATGAAGAAGAACAAATAAAGACAAAAGAAAACTTAAATAAAAATAATTTAGTTAATGATTTATATGAAACTTTCAAAACCGAAGATGATAATTATATAACTTATAAAGTACACATAATAAGAGAAAATGAAACAATAGATAACGTTTTAGAAAAATATAACATAACAAAAGAAGAACTTGAAAAATACAACGCCTTAGATAATATTCTTTTAGGAAGTAAAATAATAGTTCCATTATCAAATGAACAAGTTGATTAAAAAAGCTTTTGCTGCTTCTAAAAGTAAAATAAAGCGATATGAGCTTTATGATAATGCGCTTGTATTTACATGCTTTAATGATGTTAAACACGTAATTAAAACAAACAAAAACAATATCTTACAAATTTATAATTATTTAAATTCTAGAGGTTTTGATTATTTACCAAAACTAGAATATTGTTCTGATGATGTATATATGTATGAATTCAAAAATGATACAAATACACCAGATGAACAAAAAATGAGCGACTTAATCAAATTAGACGCTCTTTTACATAATAAAACGGTTTATTATAAAGATATAAGTCTTGATGAAGTAAAGGAAATATATGAAAGTATATTAAATCAAATAAACGAAGTATATAAATTTTATGATGAATATTTAGATAATATAGAACAAAATGTATATTATTCCCCAAGTAATTATATGTTATCAAGGAATTGTTCTACTTTGTTTTCGTGCTTAGAGTTTTGTTATAACGAATTAAAACAATGGTATTTAATCATGCAAAATAAAACGAAAATAAGAGAAGTTTTATTACATAATAACTTAGATGAAAAACATTTAATAAAGGGTCGTAATAATTTTTTAATTAGCTTTGATAACGCCAAAAGAGGAATGCCAATATATGACTTTATAAACATTTATAAGAAAAAATACGATAAATATGATTTTAATGAACTATACAAAGAATACCAAATGTTATTTCCACTCCTTGAAGAAGAAAAAAAACTTATGTTTATAATATTATTCATACCAGATAAAATAACAATATCAAAAAGTGAATTAAAAAATACACTTGAAATATCACGATTATGTAATTATTTAGTAACAACAGATAAATTATTTATGGAAAATGAGGCAAAAAATACCGAAGAACAAAATAATTAAATCTATAAACAAAAGAAACACTTGAAACCTAGAACATAATATCAAAGTTATAATAGCTTGATACAAAGATATAAAACAAAATGCAACGATTAAAATAACATACTTAGTTATTCCTTTTCTAAACAAATTGTTAAAACGCATGACATTCACCTTACCATATTATATGTACATTTTTTCATTTGCTAACCATATTTTTACAAAAATATGGTTTTTTATTAAAAAAAATGTTATTATATAAAAGAATAGAGGTGTGTTTAATATGCTTAATAATAAAGGTTTTGCAGTTTCAACTATTTTATATACTTTATTAGTTGCTTTTTTACTGTTCTTAGGTGTTACTTTATCTACCTTTTCAGCATCCATTAGAACGGTAGGTAATGCTAATACCGACTTAATAGACGGAACTGAATTGTCCGCGTACTTAATTGAGAATAGTAATAATAGTCCTAATTGGTATTCTTCTAATAAATTAATTAAAATAAACAGTCGATATGGTACTATGTATTGGCCAAGGGATTTTAATAATTATAATGTATCTACTGGTGGAATTTTAGAATCTATTAATAAAGATAGTAGGATAAGCGCGTCATGTCAATGGGTTTCTTTTTATGATAGTGGTAATATTGAAGGTAATGTGATTGATGATTGTGAAAATGTTTCTATTGGTAGAGGATACATAGTTTATGAAAATGCATTGCTTCACGTTATCATTACTGATGAGTTAACAGGTGATGAAACAAGCGTGGTTGTATATGATACTGGTTCAACTACTAGTGAATAATTTTACAAAAATGAAAACTCAAAATCATTTTTTAACTTGAAATATCATTTTAATTTTGTTATACTATTCATATATTTTTTAAAGGCCATGAATAAGAGGAGTAAATCATTTATTATTTAAAGAGAGCAAGGTATGGTGTGAACTTGTAATAATGGTGGTTGAAGGTAGCTTATGAGCTTGGTTATTGAAATAGTAGTAGATAATTACGGTTAACCTCGTTATTGGTTTTAAAGTGTATACATTGATATGTATAAATTAAGGTGGTACCGCGAGTTGTTTCGTCCTTATGGATGAGATAACTTTTTTATTTTAGAAAGAGGTGTTAAATATGGTAAAGAAGACGGTGATAATTTCTCCGCATCAAAATGATCGAATTTATAGTAAGGATATTCTTAATCATACTCATTGTATGAATGCAAAGGCTTATGCTAATAAAAAGAAAATAATGGATATAACTTATGGATATAATGACTTAGCAGCACTAAATTATGTTGTTTTGTTTGTGCTTGAAAATGTAATTGAAATTTTTTCTGGTTTAGCTATTAATGATAAGCAAGTAAATGAGTTAAGGCGTTTTGTTGATGATTATTCTAATAATTACGATGATTTAAACATGGAATTTGGTATGTATGATAAAAATAAAAAGTTTGTAAAGATAAAAACTTATGTTGATTTGGATGATTTGTTATATGAGAATTATAATATAACTAAAAGAAAGGATGGTATTAATGTTGGAAAAAAAATATAATCATAAAGTTGTTGAAGAAGGAAAGTATGATAAATGGCTTAAGAATGATTATTTTAAAGCAGGTAATTTAAATAAGAAAGCTTTTTCGATTGTTTTACCTCCTCCTAACGTAACTGGTAAACTTCATTTGGGTCATGCTTGGGATACTTCGCTTCAAGACATCATTATTCGTTATAAAAAGATGTTAGGATATGATGCTTTATGGCTTCCTGGAATGGATCATGCTGCGATTGCAACGGAAGTTAAAGTGGTTGATAGGTTAAAAGAGCAAGGTATAAATAAACGTGATTTAGGCCGTGATGGTTTTTTAGAAAAAGCTTGGCAGTGGAAAGAAGAATATGCCAAGACAATTAGAAAACAATGGGGAAAGTTAGGACTTTGTCTTGATTATTCAAAAGAAAGATTTACGCTTGATGATGGATTAAGTAAGGCTGTTAAAAAAGTGTTTGTTGATTATTATAATGAGGGTTTAATTTATCGTGGAGAGCGAATAATTAATTGGGATCCTATACAAAAAACAGCATTATCTAATGAAGAGGTTATATATAAGGATGTTGCAGGTGCGTTTTATCATCTTAAGTATTTTATTGAGGGCACTAATGATTATTTAGAGGTTGCAACAACTCGTCCGGAGACGCTTTTTGGGGATACTGCGGTTGCGGTTAATCCTAAAGATGAAAGATACAATAAATTAATCGGAAAAAAAGTTATTTTACCCGTTGTTAATAAGTTAATACCAATCATTGGTGATGAGCATGCTGATCCTGAGTTTGGAACTGGTGTTGTTAAGATAACTCCAGCTCATGATCCTAATGATTTTGAGGTTGGAAAAAGGCACGATTTACCTTTTGTTATTGTTATGAATGAGGATGCTACCATGAATGAAAACGCAGGCATTTATAATGGTATGGATAGGTTTGAAGCTAGAGAAAAACTTGTGGCTGATTTAAAAGATGCTAATCTTTTAATTAAGGTAAAGAAAATGACTCACAGTGTAGGTCACTCTGAAAGAACGGGAGTTATGATTGAACCTAGGTTATCAAAACAATGGTTTGTTAAAATGGACGAATTATCTAAAAAGGTTTTGGAAAATCAAAAGGATAAGGATAACAAAATTAATTTCATACCAAAAAGATTTGAAAAAATATTTAATAACTGGATGAGTAATTGTCATGATTGGTGTATTTCAAGGCAACTTTGGTGGGGACATAGAATTCCTGCTTGGTATAAAAATGATGAGGTATATGTTGGAATGACAGCTCCAAAAGGTGTTGGATGGCATCAAGATGAAGATGTTTTAGATACTTGGTTTTCTTCTGCGTTATGGCCTTTTGCAACGCTTGGATGGCCTGATAATACTGCTGATTTAAATAGATATTTTCCAAATGATGTTTTGGTAACTGGTTATGATATTATCTTCTTTTGGGTATGTAGAATGGCTTTTGAGTCTTTAAAATTAACCGGTAAAAGACCTTTTAAATACTGTTTAATCCACGGACTTATAAGGGATAAAATGGGGCGTAAAATGTCTAAATCACTTGGTAATGGTGTGGATCCTATGGATGTAATAGATGAGTATGGAGCAGATTCACTACGTTGGTTTTTAACTACTAATTCCGCTCCTGGGCAAGATTTAAGATATGATGAAGATAAGGTAAAAGCAACTTGGAACTTTATAAATAAGATATGGAATGCATCACGTTTTGTGCTTATGAATATCGGTGATTTGAAAAAGGTTGATGTATCTTCTTTAACAAGTAGTGATAAATGGATTTTAACAAAACTAAATAAGACTATAAAAGAAGTTAGAAAAAACATGGATAAGTATGATTTTAACGTAGCAGGTGCGGTACTTTATAAATTCATTTGGGATGATTTTTGTGATGTATATATAGAATATAGTAAGGTAAGCATTGATAATATCGCTACTAAATCTACTTTACTTATCCAGCTTACTAGTATTTTAAAAATGCTACATCCTTTTATGCCGTACGTAACGGATGAGATATATGATAAATTACCAATAAAAGACTTTGAAAACGTTGTTTTATCAAGTTATCCTAGTTATGATAAAAAATTAGTATTTGAAAAAGAGGAAGCTGAAATAGACGTGTTAAATAGCGTTATTTCAACTCTTAGAAACGTCAAAAAAGAAAATGAGTTACCAAAGGGATTTAATTTAATAAATAATTTTAAAGATGAATATAAATATATTATAGATAATAATAAAAAGATATTGACAAGAATATTAAAATGTGATATTATACTATCTTCTGATGAAGAAATGAAAAGTTTGGATGTTTCCTTTGCTTATGGAACTTTAAAGGTTTTATATAAAGGAGAATCTAAAAAGAATAATAAAGAATTATTATTAAAACAAAAAGACTCATTAGAAAGAAGTATTGAAAGAAGAGAAAAACTATTAGCTAATCCTGGTTATGTTAATAACGCACCAGAAGCAATCGTCTTATCCGAAAGAAAGAAACTAAGTGAAGAAAAAGACGAGTTAAAAGAAATATTAAATAAATTAAAGTAAAGAAAGGCAAGAAGGTGGTTTTGGATGTTATATTGTATCGAAAGTATGGGAATGGGAAGAGGATATCGAGATAATGATGAGACTTTTGAGTTGTTTATTAAGGTTTTAATAGATTACGTACCGTTTTTAAATGACACCAAAGAATTAAAGGTAAATGATTTACACCAAGAGTATTTTTCAGCCTTAGAAGAGTGGTATTCTTATTCTAAAGACGTTGAGGATGTTCAAAGACAAAATGAAGATAAAATGGCTGATTCACTTGTTTTTTACAAAGCAACTGGTTTAATTAAGTTAAAAGCTGGTGCTTATTATATAGATTCTAAAAAACTAAAAGAAAAGTTTTTAGAATATCAAAACTATAAAGAAGAAAAAGCGAATATAAAAACAAAAGGTCCTAGAAAATAGGGCCTTTTATCTTGCATAATATTTTATTTTGATATATACTTACTTTGAAGGAGAATTTATAATGAAACTTAAACATAGCTTTTTTTATACGTTAAGAGAAAATGCAAAAGACGAAGAGTCTATAAGTGGCAACTTGCTTACCAGAGCTGGAATGATAAAAAAAACAGCTAGTGGTATTTACATGTTTTTACCTCTTGGCTATAAAGTTATGAAAAACATTGAAAAAATCATTAAAGAAGAAATGGAAAACATAGGTGCTGGAGAGCTTTTGATGCCGGCTTTAATACCTGAGGAGGTTTATATTTCATCTAAAAGACGTGATGCTTTTGGAAGTGATATGTTTGCACTTAAAGATCGTTTTTCTAAAAGCTATTGTCTTGCTCCAACTCATGAGGAATTATTTACCATTGCGGCTAAGGCAAAAATTAAGTCTTATAAAGATTTACCTTTTAGTATTTATCAAATTCAAAATAAATTTAGAGATGAACCTAGAAGTAGGTATGGACTTATTAGAGTAAGAGAATTTTTAATGAAAGATGCATATTCTTTCGATATGGATGAAAAAGGGCTTAATGATTCTTATAATAATATGTATAATGCATATAAAAAAATATTTGCAAGGTTAGGTGTCAATTATAAAATAGTAAAATCTGATACTGGTGCAATGGGTGGTATGTTATCTGAGGAATTTCAGGCGATAACTGATATTGGTGAAGATAAGTTAGTTATTTGTAATTCTTGTGGTTATGCTGCTAATGCTGATATTGCAAATTGTACGCTTTTAACCGAAAAGACGGATGAAGAAATAAAAATAAGAGAACTTATTAAAACACCAAACGCTGGAACCATTGAAGAGGTGTCTAATTACTTACAAGAAGATAAGAATAAGTTTGTTAAGACGTTAATATATAAAATAGATGATAAGTTTTATGCGGTATTAGTAAAAGGGGATATGGAAGTTAACGAAGTAAAACTTAAAAAACTTTTAAAAGCAACTGATGTTGCTTTAGCGCAGGCCGATGAAGTAGAGGAAATAACTGGTTCTAAAATAGGTTTTGTAGGACCAATAGGAATAGATATTCCAATTATTTTAGATAATGAGATTATGAATATGAAAAACTTTATCGTTGGTGCTAATAAAACTGATTATCATTATAAAAACGCTAATTTAGAGGATTTTAATTATTTACTAACCGCTGATGTAAGGTATATAACAGAAGATGATTGTTGTCCAAAGTGTGGTAAATCGCTTGTTTTTAAAAATGGAATAGAAATAGGTAATACTTTTAAATTAGGTACTAAATACTCTGAAGATTTTAATTTATCTTATCTAAATAAAGAAAATGAAAGTACTCCTGTTTGGATGGGATGTTATGGTATTGGACTTGGAAGATGTATGGCTTCGGTTGTTGAACAAAATAATGATGATAAGGGAATTATTTGGCCATATGAAATAGCACCATTTAAAGTTGCTATAGTAGTTGTAAACGTAAATGATAGAGCGCAGATGGATGCGGCTAATTACCTTTATGATTCTTTAAGAAAACAAAAGATATCAACGATTTTGGATGATCGTGATGAAAGGGTTGGCGTTAAGTTTAATGACATGGATTTAATTGGTATTCCAATTAGAATAACGATTGGAAATAAAATAAGTGAACAAATAGTTGAAATCAAGCGCAGAAAAGACATAGAATTTGAGGAAATATCATTATATGATGCTTTGTTAAAAGTAGAAGACATTTTAGAAGGAGAATAAAAAAGGACGGTGTAAGAATATGGAAAAACAAAGAAAAATAAAAACGATAGCAGTAATAGCATTAATAGTGGCAGTATTTGGTCTTACGGTTGCCTTTGCGGCGTTAAGCACGACTCTTTCAATTAATGGATCGGCAAAGGTTAATGCGGGGTCTTGGGAGATTTATTTTGATAATTTATCTAGTGCATCAATAAATGGTTATGCATCAGTTATTACTGATCCTGAAATAAGTAGTAGTAAAACTGAAATAGAAGATTACAAAGTGGTGCTAACAAGTCCTGGTGATTCGGTTAGTTATACTTTTGATGTTGTAAATAATGGTACGATTTCTGCCAAAATAGATTCGCTTACGAAAACGTCTCCTACTTGTGAGTCACTTGCTTATCCAGAGGTTACTTCTGATGCTGAAATTGTTTGTAGTAATTTAGTTTACACTTTAACTTACCTTGATACTGGTGATGAAGTAAAAGTAGGGGATACTTTAGATGCTAGTGAAACAAAAACACTTAAGCTAACTTTATCATATAGTAATTCTTCATCTCAAATACCAACTGATGATGTTAAGATAACTGGCTTAGATATTACTTTTGTGTATGTTCAAAATTAAAAAAATAAGATAAATAAGATATAAAATCTTATTTCAGAGTGTTGACAAACTACCTATTTTAAAAAAACTAATATTTTAGTTAATTGAAAGTGGTAGAAAAATATCAGCATATGAGTAATTTTAGATAGAAAATCCCTAAAATTGCTCTTTTTTTTATACTTTTGTGGGTAATATAAAAGGCTTAATAAATTTATAATATATGAAAAAATGATAAAAAAATGTAATTTTTTTTAAAAATTTAGGGTAATTTTTAAAAAAACGGAGAATAATTAACATGAGGGGTGTTTTAAATGAGTAAAATACCATATGAGACTATTTTAGACATAAGAAGAAAAACAAATATAGTAGACGTTATTGCAAGATACATACCACTTGAGAAAAGAGGTAAAAATTATTTTGCAATTTGTCCTTTTCATGATGATCATAATCCAAGTATGAGCATTTCCGAAGAAAAACAAATTTATACTTGTTTTGTATGTGGTGCATCCGGTAACGTTTTTAACTTTGTTATGAATTATGAAAACATAAGTTTTATATCAGCTGTTATGAAAGTGGCACAGTTAGTTGGTGTAAAACTTAACGTTAAGGAAACCCACACTAAGAAAAAGACAAATGATGAGTATGATAACTACTATAAAATGTTTGATGTTGTAAATAAATATTATAAAAACAACATAAAAAGCGCTTATGGGAAAATGGCTGTTAAGTATTTAAATGACAGAAAAATAACTGATGATATAATAAATGAATTTGAAATAGGACTTTCGCTTAATGATAATAGTGTAAGTAAAATGTTACAGGAAAAAGGTTATAATAAAAGTGATTTAGTAAAAATAGGAATATGTTCTGATAATAACAATCATTTATATGATACTTTTAGAAACCGTATTATGTTTCCTTTATGTAATCAAGATGGTTTGGTTGTTGGTTTTTCTGGAAGAATATATAATAATGAAAAAGAAAATAAATATGTTAATTCTAAAGAATCCGTAATTTTTAAAAAAGGAAATTTACTATACAATTATCATCGAGCCATAAAAGAGGCAAGGGAAAAAAGAAGTGTTATCGTTGTTGAGGGGTTTATGGATGTTATAAGACTTTATTCAGTTGGTATTAAAAACGTAGTGGCATCAATGGGGACGGCTATTACTAAAGAACATGCTAGCTTACTAAAAAAATTATCACAAAATATTTATTTATCTTTTGATGGTGACACTGCTGGTGAGAAGGCTACTATAAGTGCTATAAACGAATTAGAAAAAATAGGTATATCACCTAAGATCATAAGACTAGAAGATGATTTAGATCCTGATGATTACATAGTAAAAAAAGGAAAAGATGCGTATTTAAATCATTATAAAAACGCATTATCAGTCATAGATTTTAACTTGATGGTAAAAAGTTCAAAAACGAATTTTAATGATTTTAATGATGTATCATTGTATGTTAGAGAAGCGGTTAGACAGCTTGAAAAAATAACTGATCCGGTTGTTTATGAACTTACCTTAAATAAAATTGCAAAACAAACTAATTTAAGTAAGGACATAATCGCTGGTATGGTTTCAAAAAAAGATGATAAATCTAAAAAAATAATTGCTAAAAGAAAGGTTATAAAAAAAGATAAATATCAAAAAGCACAAGAGTATTTAATCCATTATATGTTAAAAGATGTTAACGCGATATTATTATATCAAGATAAAGTATCTTATTTAATGGATCGAAAACTATCTATAATCGCCATGGAAATACTAGAATTTTATGAACAAAAAGGTTATATAAACACCGAGGATTTCGTTTTGTTTTTAGAGGATAAAACGGATTTGATTAACGAGGTTTTAAGGATTGATGATGAGGATTTACCATCTTCGGTAACTCGTGATGTTTTACTTGATTATGTTGAAACAATAGATGAACAAATTTTTAAAAAACAAATTGAAGATTTAAAAAATAAGATAAAAACAGAGACGAATGTTCAAAAGAAAATTGAATTATCAGAGAAATTAAGGTTGTTAAAGAAAAGGAAGTGTAATAATGAAAGAGATTAAAACGTTTGAAGAAAGAAAAAAAGAATTATTAAAAAAGGGTAAGGAAAAAGGGGTATTAACTTATGAGGAGTTAGCTGAAAGTTTAAAAGGGCTTGAATTGGACGCTGATTCTTTAGATGAGTTATATAACGTGTTTCACGAAAACAATATTGAAATCATATCAGAAAACTTTGAGGATGAAAGTGTTGATGAAGCTTCTGATGCTTTAATTATTGAAGATGTAGCTTTACCTAAAAACGCAAGTATTAATGATCCGGTTAGGATGTATTTAAAAGAGATAGGTAAGATAAGTTTGCTTAGTCCTGATGAAGAACTTTCTCTTTCTAAAAGGGTAGAAGAAGGGGATGAAGAGGCTAAGAAAACCTTGGCTGAATCTAATTTAAGATTAGTCGTTTCAATTGCTAAAAGATACGTAGGTAGAAATTTGTCATTTCTTGATTTAATACAAGAAGGAAACATAGGACTTATGAAAGCGGTTGATAAATTTGATGCTTCTAAAGGATATAAATTTTCTACTTATGCAACATGGTGGATAAGACAAGCAATAACTCGTGCAATTGCGGATCAAGCAAAAACGATACGTGTTCCTGTTCACATGGTAGAAACTATTAATAAATTAAAAAGAATCCAGCGTCAGTTAACGCTTGAGTTAAACAGGGAACCAAGTGAAGAAGAATTAGCTAAAAAAATGGGGACAACAGAGGATAAGGTAAGGGAAATATTTAAAATTTCTCAAGACCCATTGTCTCTTGAAACACCAATTGGTGAGGAAGATGACTCACACTTAGGAGATTTCTTAAAAGACGAAAGTTCTATGAGTCCTGAAGAATATGCGATAAATGAGGTTTTAAAAGATGAGATAGAAGATGTTTTATCAACGCTTACTCCTCGTGAAGAAGAGGTTTTAAAACTACGTTTTGGACTTCATGGTGGCACATGTCATACCTTAGAAGAAGTAGGTAATATGTTTGGGGTAACTCGTGAAAGAATAAGACAAATAGAAGCTAAAGCATTAAGAAAGTTACGTCATCCATCAAGATCAAGAAAGTTAAAGGATTATCTTGATGCCGCATAATAAGTTAAAATTATCTAAAAGATTAACACTTATTGCAAGTTTTGTTGATAAAAACGCCAGAATAATAGACGTTGGTTGTGATCATGCTCTTTTAGATATATATCTTATTCAAAATAAAATTATTAAAAGTGCAATTGCATCTGACGTAAGAGAAGGAGCTTTAACTCAAGCATATAAAAACGTTAAAAAATACAATATAACAGGCATTGATTTAAGACTTTCTGATGGGCTTGATGATTTAAAAAAAGAAGATAAAGTTAATTTAATTACCATCGCTGGTCTTGGTGATAAAAAAATAATAAACATCTTAAAAAACAATAAAAACAAATTAAAAAACATAAATACCATGATAATACAATCAAACACTAATCCTTGGAAGATTAGACGTTATTTATCAGATTTAGGTTACATGATTAAAGATGAAGTGCAAACCGAGGAAAATGGTATAATTTATACGATAATAAAATTTACTAAAAACAAAAAGAATTATAGTAAAAAAGAAATCTTTTTTGGACCAATATTATTAAAGAAAAAAGATGATATATTTAATAAATACTTACAAAACATGATTGATAAAAATAATAGTATTTTAAAAAAGATTCCAAAGAAAATGTTTTTAAAACGTATTAAATTAAAAATTTTAAATATAAAAATTAAAAAGGAAATGAGCGTTTAACGTTTTCATTTCCTTTTTTATAAAAAGAAAGTTGGATTTGGATAGAATTCTTTTTCTTCTTTTATTTCATTTACTTTATTATTAATATTAGATTTATTTACGATGTTATTTTTATTACTTGATTTTACTAATTCAGATGTTATTTTACTTAGCATTTTAATGTTTTTAAACATTGGTTTAACTTGATAATATAATGGAATTGCTTGATTTACCACGTTAAGTGTTTTTTGGGTATTTGATAAAATGGAAGATAAATTAATTTTTTTAATTAAACTTCCAATCCCATTTGGCGTTTTAACAGGTAAAGTGTTATAAGGAACCATATAAGGAATTTGTCCATACATATATAATCACCTCTTTGTAATAATATATGTTTTATTTTATAAAGGTTTAATAAAAAAATAATTAGTGTTCAAAAAATAAAAATATATGTTATAATATTTTTATAAGGATAGGAAAGGGTGTAGAAACATGAATTTGCTTGATGCTATTTTATTACCATTTGTTTTTATATACAGAGGGTTTATATCAGTATTATTAATACCGTACTACTTGGTTTTAGGAATTTTAAGGGTTTTTGGCGTTAAGAAAAAAGAGGAAAAGCAAACGATACCAGAACTTAAAACAAACGAAAAAGCGAAAGTTGTAAAGGAAGTTAGATCTGCTTATGATACTCCAGTTAATCCTAATAAAAACCTAGATCCAAAGGTTGTTGAACAAAATAAGAAAAACGCTAAAGCACAAAGGCAAAAAGACTTCGAAAAACTCGTACAAAAAGCGAGGTTAGAAGAAGAAAGAAGAATAAAAGAACAGCAAAGAATTATAGAAGAAAACGAAAAAAAGGCAAAGTTAAAAAAGCAAAAAGAAGAAGAAAGAAGAAAAAAAGAAGAGGCTTATGAAGCTTTGAAAGAAAAGAAAGCAGAAGCGTTAAAATCTTCTGGGAAACCAGTTACTTTTTCAGAAAAATTAAAGGCTTTTTATAAAAAAATAACGTATAATCCAAAAGAAGCTTTAGAACTTGAAGCTAAAAAAACGGTTTTAGACGAACAATTTAAGGATAAGGAAAAAGGAGGAAAAAGATTATCTAATCCTTTAATGTTTTCTTATGTTGCTCGTAATTCTCAAGGAGAATTAGAAAAAGGTATGATAGAGGCACTATCAAGAGTTGATGTTCATTCGTTTTTATTAGCGGAAGGATACGAAGTATATGATATAATGGTTGCTAAAAAAAGAAGAGAGTTAATCACATATCGTATGAAAAGAAGCAGGCTTATCTTTTATCTATCCCAATTATCTGCTTATTTAAAATCAGGAATTTCACTTGCGGATTCTGTTAAAATACTTGATGATCAAGCAAGTAAGGTTAACGAAAAGAAAGTATGGCGTGCCGTTTATTACGATTTATCCATGGGAGATGTTTTATCACTTGCAATGGAAAAACGTAAAGACACCTTTCCTAAGTTACTAATAAACATGATAAAAACCGCAGAAATGACGGGAAACTTAATTGAAACATTAGATGATATGGTTGATTATTATACTGAGTCTGAATCAACTAAAAAACAAATGAAATCAGCGATGATGTATCCTATAGTTGTTACTTGTTTTGCAACTGTTGTTGTTGTTTTTATACTAATGTGGGTAGTTCCTCAGTTCGTTGATATTTATGCTGATTTAGGCAGTGATATTCCAACCATTACCAAAGTCGTAATATCAATAAGTGATTTTCTTCAAAATTACTTAATATATTTATTATTATTTATTATTGTTCTAATTTTAATATATTTATATTTATTTAAAAACGTAAAGGCATTTAGAAAATCAATTCAAGAGTTTTTAATGCACCTTCCTGTTTTTGGAGATATAATAATATACAACGAAGTAACCATTTTCTCTAAAACATTTGCTAATTTAATTAATCACAACGTTTTTATAACTGATTCAGTTGATGTATTAAGTAAAATTACGAATAATGAAGTATATCGTAAACTTATTTTTGATACCGCTAAAAACCTAACTAAAGGAGAATCTATTTCTTCTGCATTTAAAGATCACTGGGCTTTTCCAAACATAGCGTACCAAATGCTTGTGACAGGTGAGAAAACCGGTCGTTTAGGTTCGATGATGGAGCGTGTTTCAAATTATTATCAAGAACAACATCGTACGATTATTAACCAAATGAAAACGTTAATTGAACCAATAATGATTGTTACTCTTGCAATAATCGTTGGTGGAATATTACTTGCGGTTATAATTCCTATGTATGGAATGTATGATGCATTATAAGAGGTGCGTATATGAATTTTGAGTTATTCTGTGATATCATGATATTTATTATAGGACTTGTGTTTGGATCATTTTATAACGTTGTAGCTTATAGACTTCCTAATAACATGTCAATTGTATTTCCGGCTTCTCATTGTACTAAATGCAATCATAAACTTAAATTTTATGAGCTAATACCAGTTTTATCATACGTGTTTTTAAAAGGTAAGTGTAGTTCATGTAAAGAAAGGATATCAATATTTTATCCTTTCTTTGAACTGTTAACTGGTATATTTTTCCTTGTTTCATTCTTAATATTTGGTTTTTCATTTAAATTTTTAATATCAATTGTTTTTATATCAATGTTAATTATAGTAAGCATTAGTGACATAAAATATTATATTATTCCAGATGAGGTATTAATAATAGGGGGCATAATAATAATAGTTTTATTAACCATTTATTCACTAGTAAACGACATAAGCTTATTTTCTGGTGTTTTTATGCCTATTTTAAATGGGGCAGCCTCATTTGCACTTCTTTACTTATTTAAGTTTTTTGGAGATTTATTATTTCAAAAAGAATGTCTCGGTGGTGGAGATATTAAACTATTATTCATAATAGGATTAGTAATTGGATTTGATATGGCAATCGTAAGTATATTTATCGCTTCTTTTATTGCACTACCATTATCAATTGTAAGTTTAATAAAAAACGATAATAACATTTTACCATTTGGCCCATATTTATCAATTGCAGCATTAATAATCTTTCTTACCAATCTTGATTTAGATATGATACTTAATTTCTTTGTAAAATAAAAAAAGCTGATTTTTGTCAGCTTTTTTATAAATCCATTATTTCGGTATCATTAGAAAAACTATTACTATTATTTGCCACGTTTGTATTTTGCGTATTTACTGGATTAGTGATATTAACATTATTTTCTACGTTAATATCACTTTGACTATTAACTTGCTCATTTGTTTTTTGTTTATTTTCAGCATCACCTGACATAACAATCTTAGCAGATTCATCATCTAATTCTACTAATCTTAATATTTCCTCAATCGTAGTTACGTTTTGTAACACCTTAGATAAACCATCTTGTAATAAAGTTTTTGTATCATTAGCATAAACTAATTTTCTTAGTTCCTCTTTTGAAACCCCATTAGATATAGCATCTCTTATCTCTTGGGTAATTACTAATACTTCATGAATAGCAATTCTACCACGATAACCATTAACACAATCATTACATCCCTTAGCATAAGCAAGTTCAGTTACATCAACACCAAGGTTTGATTTTATTAATTTTTTTTCATAATCAATCGCTGGTCTTTTTTGCATACAATGTGGACATATTCTTCTAGCAAGTTTTTGTGAAACAATACCGTTTAGGGAACTTGCAAGTAAGTATGTTTCAACGTCCATATCCTTAAGACGCTCAATTGTATTTAACGCATTATTAGTGTGCAAAGTAGATAAAACTAAGTGTCCGGTTATAGAGGCACGAACAGCAATTTTAGCAGTTTCATCATCACGAATCTCACCAATCATTATTATATCAGGATCCTGTCTTAAAATAGAACGTAAAACCTCTGCAAAAGTAAGACCAATTTCACTATTAACTTGAATTTGGTTAATTCCCTTAACATTCATTTCAACTGGATCCTCAACGGTAACTAAGTTAACTTCTGGTTTATTAAGTAACTGAAGCAAAGAATAAACCGTGGTAGATTTACCAGATCCAGTAGCACCAGTAACTAATATAATTCCGTTTGGTTCCTTAATAAGTTCCTTCATTTTAAGTAAGTTAATAGAAGAAAATCCTAAACTTTCTAACCCGTTTAATGAGGCAGAATAATCAAGAATACGAATAACTATTTTTTCTCCCTCATTAGTAGGAAGAGAAGAAACACGCATATCAAGATTAATATCTTTAATAGTCATTTTAATAGCACCATCTTGTGGAAGCCTTGCCTCGGTAATATCCATACCAGATATGATTTTTAATCTAGCTACCAAGTTTTTCTTAATGTTTTCAGGTACCATTGTATAATCAATTAACATTCCATCTATTCTAAATCTAACCCTAATAGAGGTTTCAGTAGGGTCAAAATGTATGTCACTAGCATTATTAGTCGCGGCTAAATATATAATTTCATTTACTATTTCTGTAATAGGTAACTTAGTAAAATCAATCTGTTTTAACATACATACATCTCCCTTAATATTCTTTTTATTCTTTTTTTATCTTTATTCTAGATTTTGTTACAAATATATTATATAATATATTTTAGAAGATAACAAGTCTTTTTATTACAAGTAATTCTAAATAGGAGTGAAAAAATGAAAAAGAATAATAAAGGTTTTTTCTTAGCAGAGACAATCGTTGTAATAGCATTAGTTACAACCATAATGGCATACGTTTTCCCAAACGTTTCCAATTTATATGACAACTATAACAACCGAATAAAATACTATGACCAAGCAAAGGATTTATATGCTTTAAGGGCGATAGCGGAGTATTTTGAAACTAAATCATATTTTGAAGATTTTACGGGAAGTTATACAGTTGTTAATTCTCAAACGGTCGGTTTTGGATGTTTTGAATTTAGAGATGCTGGAAATAATGAGTATGTGGAAGATGTATCTGCTAATTCTGCGCCACTCGAAAATTCATATGCTATAAATTTAACTAGATTCGTGGAAAACGGATCTTTTGAGGAAATTAACGAGTTAAAAGAATTATATTTTACTGGATACATGACTACTTTATCATCTAGTGACTTTAATTTTAATAGATATTTAAAAAGGGTTAAAAAAACCACTAATGATACATCTGCTTACCGGTTAATTGGTGTTTTTGAAACAAAGGACGAAGATGGTAATACCATAACAAGATATGCTTCAATTAAAATTCAAAATCCAAATGACGAACGAAGCTGTAATTTAGGTAGTGAGGAGTGATACTATGAAAAAATTAAATAATAAAGGTGTTACCTTACTAGAATTAATTGTTAGTTTTGCTATCGTTGCAGTTGCTATTCTTTACTTTTATCAAACCTTAACTACCGTAAAAACTTTATACGTAACAGCAACTAACGAAACTAAAGAGTTCGTTATTGAAGATTATGGTTTAAGGCTTGCAGATGCATATATTGAAAAAAATGAAGCAATTAAAAGTAATAGTATGGCCAATAATTTTTATATTGGGGTAGGTTATAATACTTATGGTAATAGTACCCTTATCATTAATAGTTTAGATGTTTCGCCTCAAATCCTCCTATGTGATAATGGTTTACTTAATTGTTGTCAAACATATATTGATGAAAATGCTAGTAATTATTTAACTACTACTTTATATAAATATGTAACAGCTGATTATGGAAATGAAATACATTATTATCAAGTTTTAGTTTGCTACTAAAACAACCTAAAGATAAGATATTTTAAATAGCTTATCTTTTTATTTTCTAGCATACTAATGGTTTGCATTTGGATGCATAATCCTCCAAAGTTTAAAAAGAAGTAGGCAAGTATTATTTTAATGGGCATAATAAAGTTTATGCCCTTTATTTTTATTATGCCACT
Organism: uncultured Muribaculaceae bacterium; assembly: GCA_964431705.1. Classification (GTDB taxonomy): domain Bacteria; phylum Bacillota_I; class Bacilli_A; order RF39; family UBA660; genus Aphodocola. The sequence goes on from CAYSJY010000004.1 coordinate 27,389, forward strand.
TGTCATTTCAAGTATACCGTTTATTATGATATTAATTGTATTTGGTATTGAAAATATGTTTGTTATTAAAGTTATTAGTAGGTTAAAGCATATTACTAGTCCTAGTATTAAAAGTGATGAGTTAATGGAGGTTTTAATGGATGTTATAAAGTCGTTTATAAGTGTATCTTGTTTGAGTTTTATGTTTGTGGTTATGGTGATGTTTTTGTCTTTTAGTATGTATGCTTTAAATAGGTTATCTATTAGCATTATAAAAAGTAATATAAAGCCTATTTTAGCGCTTTTAAAAATACCTATGCCTACTGTTCCAACGATGAATAATGGATTTATAAAATGGGTTATGTTAATCATTTTTTGAGTGTTTTTATCTGGTAGGTATTGGTTTATATAAAGGGCATTACTTGGTGCACCACAAAAGATTGATATGATAAAAATAGATGTTTCTATATCGTTTAATTTAAATATTTTATTAAATACATGTTTTATAAAGTTTGGAATTATTTTCCATACTTTTCTTTTTATTAATAGATTCCCCATTATCATTCCTGGAAACATAGAGGGAAATATGCTTAGTATAAATAGTTTTGATGAATTAATAACGCTTTTTATAATAATTTTTGAATTTATTAATATGATTATTTCTAATAATAGTAATGTGTAAATTACAATTAAATTTTTTTTATTAGTCATTTTTTATTTGTCCTTATAGTAATATTTATTAGGAGTGATGTTACTTTATGAATAAAAATGTATTAGTTTTTAAGGATGATGTTGGTTTTAAAAATAATTTAGAAAAAAGATACGTTAAGTTTTTGGATGATGATAAGCGTTATGCAATATATTACATGCCACTTGTTGCACCTTTAAATTTTAAGAGTTATATAAAGGAAAATAGGATATATGAGGCATATTTGATAAATGATTATGATGTTTTAAAAGAGTATGAAAATAGTGTTTATACGTTTGTTGATGATGGGGGAGTTTATGAGGTTAGTAAGGGTTTAATTAAAGATGAAAGGTATGTTTTATTAGTTGATTATGGTATGCAGATAAATCTTAGTTTGCCTAAGTATTCTTATGAGATTAAAGATATGTATTTATATCTTTCTAAGTATAAAAATAACAAGAATGGTTTTTGTTATGTTGGTGATGATGGCATTAATGATAATTTAAAAAAGATAATGATTAAAACTGAGTCTTATATTCCTAATGTTTTATCGTTAAAACCAAATAGTTTGGGCAATAAAAAAGCATTTAAGTGATAAAACGTTTTAAATCATGGCTTTTTTTTGTGTTTTATTATATAATTAAAGCATGGTGGTATGTATGAGAAAACAAGATGTAGATAGATCAAAAGTAAGTCCTATGATGAGACAATATTTAAAGGTAAAAGATGATTATGAGGATGTTATTTTGTTTTATAGAATTGGTGATTTTTATGAGATGTTCTTTGATGATGCTATTAAGGTATCAAAGGATTTAGAGCTTACTTTAACTGGTAAAAATGCTGGTTTGGATGAGCGAATTCCAATGTGTGGGGTTCCACATCATGCTGCTAATGTATACATAAATAAGCTTGTTTTAAAGGGTTATAAAGTAGCGATTTGTGAACAGGTAGAAGATCCTAAAAACGTTAAGGGAATAGTTAAAAGAGAGGTAACTAGGATAGTTACTAAAGGAACGCTTATGTCTGATGATATGTTAGATGCTAAATCTAATAATTACATAGGGGCAATAATAGATTTAGGATATTTATATTCTTTATCTTATGCAGATTTATCAACGGGTGAGGTTTATGCTGTTTTAATTCCATATGATTTAGATGTTATAATAAATGAAATCGTAAATTATAACATCAAGGAATTGGTTGTGTTTGATAAGATAAATCCTAAAATTATAACTACTTTAAAAGATAAATATCAAGTTACTATTTCTTATGAAAATAATGATGCTGAAAAACAAGAATATAAAAAGATTTATGAAAACGTTGAAGACGTAAGAATAATATCTGCAATATGCGTTTTACTTAATTATTTAACTGATACTCAAAAAAGAAGTTTAGATCATATCCAAAAGGTTATGGTTAGAAATTATGAAACTTATTTAAAAATGGATGTTCATACTAAAAGGAACTTAGAGTTAACAGAGAGTTTAAGGTTAAAAGAAAGAACGTATTCTTTGTTATGGTTACTTGATAAAACGAAAACAGCGATGGGTTCAAGACTATTGAAAAACATGATTGAAAATCCGGTTACTAATAAAGAAGAATTAGAAAAAAGATATGATATGATATCTCGATTGTCTGAGGAGTTTTTACTTAAAGATGAATTAATAGAGTTATTAAACGAGGTATATGATTTAGAAAGGTTATCTGGTAGGGTATCTTTTGGAAATGCTAACGCACGTGATTTGTTACAGCTAAAGAATTCTTTAAAAACTCTTCCAAGAATAAAAGAAATTATTAATGAATTAGGTTTTAATCTTAGAATTGATGATTTTAGTGATTTATATTCTTATTTGGATGATGGGTTATATGAAGATCCTCCGGTAGGATTAAAAGAGGGTTATTTAATTAAAGATGGTTTTAATAAGGAATTAGATGAGCTTAAAGAAGCTAGAAGTGGTGGTAAAGATTTTATCGCACAGTTAGAGGAAAAAGAAAGAAAAAGAACTGGAATTAAAAACTTAAGGGTTGGGTATAATCGTGTTTTTGGGTATTATATTGAAGTATCTAAAGGTAATGCTAAGCAAGTAAAAGAAGAGTTTGGGTATGAAAGAAAACAAACGCTTGCTAATAATGAAAGGTTTATAACGCCAGAGTTAAAAGAAAAAGAACAGATGATTTTAGGTGCTGAAGATAGAATAATAAACTTAGAGTATGAACTTTTTAGTGTAATAAGAAAACGGGTAAAGGAGTTTGTTGGAAGTATTCAGTTAACTTCTAAATCGCTAGCGTACTTAGATGTTTTAATATCATTTTCTCGTGTTAGTGAGGAAAATAATTACGTAAGACCTGTTATTACTGATAAAAAAGAGGTAAAGCTAATTTGCGCAAGGCATCCAGTTGTTGAAAAAGTGTTAAAAGGTGAGTTTGTATCTAATGATATTATAATTAGTGAAGATAAGTTCTTGGTGCTTATAACAGGTCCTAATATGGGTGGTAAATCAACTTATATGAGACAACTTGCAATGATTGTTATAATGGCTCAAATAGGTTGTTTTGTTCCGTGTAGTCAAGCAACACTTCCTATTTTTGATCACCTATTTACTCGTATTGGTGCTTCTGATGATTTAGTTGCGGGCGAATCTACTTTTATGGTTGAAATGACGGAGGCCAATAACGCGATTGAAGGTGCTAGTGAAAATAGTCTTATCTTGTTTGATGAATTAGGACGTGGTACCGCAACTTATGATGGTATATCACTTGCACAAGCTATCATTGAATACATTCATGATAATATTAAAGCTATTACCTTATTTTCTACGCATTATCATGAATTAACTGACTTGGAAAAACATAAACCTCATATAAAAAACGTTCACGTATCTGCATATGAGGAAAATGGAGAAATAACTTTTTTACATAAAATAGAAGATGGAGCTGCTGATAAAAGTTATGGAATACACGTTGCCAAGCTTGCTAATTTACCATCATCTTTAATCAAAAGAGCAGATGAGATATTATCTTCGTATGAAAGTAATAAAGAAAATCATGAGGTAATAAGTCAAATAAGCATGGATTTTGAAACTAACTATGAAACAAATAACAAATATGATATAATAAAAAAGAAGTTAGAAGAAATTGATCCATTTAAAATAACGCCAATGGATGCATTAAACTTATTATATGATTTAAAAAAAGAAATGGATAAAAAGGATTAGGTGATAAAAAATATGAATGAACAAGAAACAAACGAAATACAAATTCCCATCAAGTCGATTGTAGAACAATCTATGACTTCTAATGGTGCTAATTATCAAGAAGATGAGTTTAACTTACTTAGAAAATATTTTATTGCATGTTTAAACTTAGGTTTTATGCAGCCAAAAGATTTGGTTTTAATGGTAAATAAGTTTTCTAAGACAATTAAATATATTCATTTAGCATATAATGGCATAAACAAAATGGATCATTATATTATAAATGGTTCTGTCTTATATATTGATGAACGTTTAAAAGAAGAAAACAAAATGCTTTATGAGTTGAATTTTTATAAGGCGGTAACTGAAGTTGTTTTTAATGCAAACGACAAGCATATTGGTATTTCAAATGCTCTTACCTTTATGGCGGCTGAAAAAATATACAACATGGATACTAATGAGTCTAGGATAATAATGCCAAGTGTTAAAAATGAACAGATAGGTAATAAAACAATCCAAGTAAGGGCAGGATATTCTAATTATAATCTTATAATATCGTTAGTTAAACAGCTTTTTTTCTGTAAGGAACTAAATGAATTATCAATCTTAAAAGATATGTACTTTAATGGTTTTGATGATACAATAAATCAAGTATTTACGGATGATAACAGTAAGCTTTTAATTGATGTTTTGGATAAGTTAACAATCATGTATATCAAAAGAATTGTTATGCACCAAACAGATTCTAATGAATTAGTTTTACTTGAAAAGTATCAAATAATAATAAATGATATGTTTACTAATATTAATCAAAATTACTTTGCTTTTTGTGCATTAATAACTGATAATGAACTAAGGGAAAAATGCATGAAGAAACTTGAAAATAAATAACGTTGGGGTGATTCTACATGAATAGAAGTGAAGCAAGAAAGATAATTATGATTATTTTATATCAAGCCTTTATGCATGATAAAAATAGTATTAGTTATGATATAGATGAACTTATAGAAGAAAATTTAAACATAGATAATACTTTTGTAAAACAAATGGTTCATGGAGTTATGGAAAAAAGAAAAGAATTAGAACAAAAAGCAAATGAAAATTTAAATGATTGGAAATTATCTAGATTAGGTCTTACTGATCAAGCTATATTACTTTTAGGTTTATATGAGCTTTTATATACTGATACTCCAAGTGTTGTTGCGATTAACGAAGCGGTAGAGCTTGCTAAAAAATACTCAGATGATAAGGTTAAAAACATGATAAATGGAGTACTTGATAAGGTATATCATGAAAAAATAAACTAGACACTTTAAAGTGTTTTTTTTATTAAAAAAATGAAATTTGTTAGATTTCAATATTTTAATGGATAAAGC
>CAYSJY010000005.1:0-31763 GCA_964431705.1 uncultured Muribaculaceae bacterium
TGTTGAAGAAATTACTTTCAATGATTACTTTAATACAACAAACGCAACAACAATGCAAAGGATGTTTTATAATTGTTCGTCTTTAACCGAACTTGATTTATCAAAATTCAATACCTCAAGTGTAAAAAGTTTGTCATATATATTTAATAATTGTTCATCACTAACTAATCTTGATTTATCTAATTTCGATACATCAAACGTGACAAACATGAGTGGTATGTTTTACAATTGTTCATCTTTAACAAAACTAAATTTAAATAATTTTAAAACTTCAAACGTAACAACTATGTCAACTATGTTTTATAACTGTTCATCACTAACGGAACTTGATTTGTCTAATTTTGATACACCTAGCGTAACAGCGATGTATGGTATGTTTTCAGGTTGTTCATCCTTAACCAACGTTGATTTATCTTCATTTGATACTTCAAATGTAACAACGATGCAAAGTATGTTTAGTAATTGTTCCAAATTAACATCTTTAGATGTATCAAGTTTTAATACATCAAATGTAAAAACTATGTCGTATATGTTTAGAGGATGTTCTTCATTAACAAAACTAGATTTAAGTAATTTTAATACATTAAGTGTAACAACTATGCAATATATGTTTGGTGAATGTTCCAAATTGACATCTTTAGATGTATCAAGTTTTAATACAGCCAACGTAACTAATATGAGTTATGTGTTTCATCTTTGTAATTCCTTAACAGAACTTGATTTATCAAATTTTAAAACTTCAAGTGCAACAGATATGTCATATATGTTTAGTGGATGTTCATCCTTAACAGAACTTGATTTAAGTAGTTTTAATACGTCAAACGTAAAGGATATGAGATATATGTTTAGTAATTGTAAGTCTTTAACAGACCTTGATTTATCTATGTTTGATACATCTAGTGTAACGGATATGCGAGGTGTGTTTTCAGGTTGTTCATCCTTAACTAATCTTGATTTATCAAATTTTAATACGTCAAACGTAACAAATATGTATCAAATGTTTCGAAGTTGTTCATCTTTAACCGAACTTGATTTATCTTCATTTGATACCCCAAACGTAACTAGTATGAGCTATATGTTTTTTGGTTGTTCATCTTTAACCGAACTTGATTTATCAAATTTTAATACATTAAGTGTAACAGATATGTCACTTATGTTTTCTTATTGTAATTTCTTAACTAATCTTGATTTATCAAATTTTGATTTTACAAGTGTTACAAGTTATACATCTATGTTAGATGTTGTTTCAAGCAACATTACAATATACGTAAAAGATGAAGATGCAAGTAATTTTATATTAAATATAAAATCTAATGCTAACGTTGTTATCGTATAGCTGAAACTCATAAGCAAGAAAAAAATTCTTGCTTTTTTTTATTATATTGTTGAATGCTACACAACTGATAAAAATAGTTATATGGGAGAAACATTAAATTAAAGTGAGCTAACGTTTACAGAATATAATACTAATGGTGCATGGTTTAGGACTGCTATACGAGAAGAATTTCCTGATATAAATGTTTTAATTGATTATACAACTGAAGCAACTGATTAATTGATAAAAAAACAAATATTTTAGTTATATATTCTATTATTTATGTTATAATAGAAAATACATTAATTTGATATTTATATGGGTCTTAAAAAATGAGGTGATAATATGACTTATAAGGATATTAAAAGTGAGATTGAAACATATGAAAGAAAGCAAAATGAGGCTTTCTTGATATATGGTGATAACGAACAAGAGAAAAAGGAACTTTATTTAAGAGCTAAAAATAAAAAAGATGCAGCACTAGCAGCATTATTTGATTTTTGTATGGTATACAGACGTGGTAGTACAAGTGAGATTGAAGAATTAAAAAAGGGTTGTATGGAGTCTATTAAAAATTATGAAGTTAAGGCTAACAATGAAAATATTCCTAGTATAAATGATGAGTTTAGTTATGTGTATGAAAAAATATTATATGCTGCTTTATCACTTGAAAAAAAGGAACATTTATTGTTGGTAAAGTATGGTGAAGAAAAAAGAAAACAACATCTTTTAAGGGATAAAATTAATAGAAATAAAAGAGATAATAAGAGTGTAGAAGAAATACTTAGTCGAGTTATTTATAATTATAATAAATGCATGAGTGATAAAAAGACAAGAGAAGAGGATTTCTTTCATGTTGGTACTTCAAAAGAATATATGCAATCTTATTATGATTTAATAACTAAAGAAGAGGTTATGTATACGATTATTTTAGCTGCGATACATGATGCTATTGATAGCAAGAAAAGTAATTTTGTCTTAAGTAAGGAATTGATAGAGAATTTTTATAAAAACTTTAAGATGCAACAAGAACAAAGAAAGAGGTTTTTTGATGAAGATGCTTATATTTTATCTAGAAGTGGTTTTTCATCATATAAGAATGTTTTTGAAACCGTGTATGATTTAAGTAGAAAGTATGAGCAAAGGTTAGTTAAAAAGATAAGTAATAAAATAAAAGAACAATAATTTGTTCTTTTTTTGGTATAATTAATTTATACGGAGTGATTTCATGATTAAGTTTGTTAATGATAATTTTAATATAAATGATTTTGATTTTGTTATAACACCATCTTACATGGAAAATTATTATAAAGAACGGTTTTTAAATAGTGGTGGTTTAGTATCTAATATTAAAAATTTTGTGTTAAATAGTTATACTGGAGGCAAGTTGTTTGCAAGTGATTTTGATTTGTATGTTATTATGTTTAACACTTTAAGCAAAGTAAGGGATGATTTGAAGTATTATAAGGATATCCAAGTTAAAGATATAGTGCATGAGCTTATTAATACTTATGATGATGTTTTTGATTATGATTTGATTGACTCAGATAAAATAAATGATTTGAAAATGATATATGAAAAGTATGAAGAAAATATTTTAGATAAAGGTCTTATTAATTATAGGATGTTATTTGAGGATGTTTTAAAAAATAATAATTTTAGTGGACGTTATTTATTTGCTGGTTTTTCTTTGTTTAATAACATGGAGTTATCTTTGCTTAAAAAAATTGGTAATGATGCTGATTTATGCATTTTATTAGATAGGGTTTGCAATGATGTTTTATACGAAGAGTTAAAACAAATAGATGGTAATTTTAGTTTTTCATATGATGATGTTTTAAATGGTAGTTATTATGTTAAAGCATTGAACGATGTTAGTGATGAGGTTAGTTTTGTAAGTAATGATATTGCGAGTAAGTTGTATAATAATAAGGCATGTTATGATGATTTTTTAATTGTAACTAACAACACCGATAATTATTTACCTTATATTGAGTTGTTTTTTAATCATCCTTATGCGTGTGATAAGACAACTGGTTTGTTAACTAGTAAGTTTTTAAATACTTTTATAAAGGTGTTAAATGGGGATTTTTCTTGTGGTACGTTTATTAATATATTAAAGATGGATGTTTTAAATGTTGATGAAAAAATGGCCTATTTAATTTATAATTATGTTTATCATTACGATATTTATGATGATGATTTTTATGTACCGTTTAATAGGAATTATTACAGTAAGGATGTTTTAGATAAGATAAATGAAGTTAAGGATCTTATAATAAATCCAATTAGGTGTTTAGCTTTAAACGTGGTTAATAGTAATGATAAAACGGAAATATTAAGGTATTTATATACTTATTTAAGTGAGGAAGGGATATTAGATAATTTATATTTAAAAGATGAAGTTGGATGTAATTCATTAATTAATCTTTTAGAAAGTATTAATAATAACCTTGATTTAAATACTGATTTAAACGTTATAATTGATGTTTTAGAAAACGCTGATTTAACTAGTAAAGAAAAGTCTTTTATGCAAAATTGTGTTACGATTTCTAATTTGAAAAACGCATGTTTTGAAGATAAAAAGTTTGTGTATCTAATTGGGGCAGATACCATTTTATCTGATTTTAAATTAAATGGTTTAATATGTTTTAATGATGTTTTGAAAGGCTTTTTAATAGATAAAGTAAATAATCATGAAAATTATGAGAAATATTTGTTTTTTAAGGTATTAAGTCTGAATGGAATAATTTCTTATCCTAAACTTGGTAGTGACTTAAGATTAAAAGATGGATCGCCTCTTTTGGATTTAATAAGTAAAAAGGATTATGATACGGGTAAAATTTATGATAAGAATATGCTTATAAATGATTATGCTATTAGGTTGTCTAAAAATGAGATTGATGTTGTTTTAGATGATGATTTTAGATTTATTAATGAGTCTAATAAGCATGATTTAAATTATATGGTAAATAAAAATATAATAAGAAAAATTTATGGTGATACTTTAAGCGTTACTCCAAGTAAGATGGAATCTTATGCTAAATGTCCTTTTATGTTTTATGTTAATTATATTTTAAATGTGAATGCTGATGAGAAAGATTTATTTGATAATAGAAAAATAGGTAGTCTTGTTCACTTTGTTTTAGAAAAAATAATAAGCAATGACATAACAAAGGTAAATGAAGAGACAATTGATGATTTTGTGTATAAGTATGCTATTTTGTATTTAAAGCAAAATGATATCTTGATAACAAACGTTATTAATTACGTTGTTAAACTTGTTTGTAAAAGCGTAAAAGAGGTTATTAAAAACATTATTAAAGAATTAGATATATCTAATTTTAAACCTTTGTATGTTGAGTTTGGAATCAATGATGAGTCACTTGTTAAGCCAGTTTTAATAAAGCTTGATGATGCTAATTTGAAGTTATCTGGAATAGTTGATAGATTGGATGTGTGTTGTGATAATGATAATTTTTATTTTCGTGTTATTGATTATAAAACTGGAGATAAAAAATTTAGGTTAGATGATGTTTTAGATGGCCTTAATATGCAAATGCTTTTATACATGCTTACGATAAATAAAGAATCTTATAAATTAACTAATAAGAAAGTTTATCCGTCCGCTGTTTTATATTATCCTGCTTTTTTAAAATCTCAAAAAGCATCTAGGTCTTTATCAAGTAAGGAAAAGGAAGATAAAATAAAATCCGCTTTAAAGATGAATGGATTAGTTTTAAATGATGATAAAGTAATCTCTAGTTTGGGTGGTGATGCTGCAGGTGAATTTATATCATTTACAACTAGGGGCAAGATAAATGAAGAAAAAGTGTATGGACTTGGTGATTTAAATTTAATTTTTGAATGTATAAAAAAGAATCTTAAGAATTATGGTAATGATATTTTAAATGGGCATTTTATGGCATCTTCTTTTAAGGGTAGAAATGATGCTTGTTTGTATTGTAAGTATAAAGCAATATGCAAATTTGATGATGAAAATGATAAAAAAAGAAAGCCTTATGATATGAAAAATAAAGAAGCTCTTAAGTTAATGGGAGGTGATGGTCATGCCAGTTTGGACTAAGGATCAAGAAAAAGCAATAAATGAACGTGGTGGTAAAATAATTGTTAGTGCGGCAGCTGGTAGTGGTAAAACGGCCGTTTTATCTCAAAGGGTAATAAAGCATATACTATCTGGTATTAGCATAAATGAGCTTCTTATCGTAACTTTTACTAACATGGCCGCTGGTGAAATGAAAGAAAGAATTAAAAAAAATATTTTAAAGGAGTATGAGAAAAATAAAGATAATACTTTTTTAAAAGAAGAGGTAAGCTTAACTGATGTATCTGATATTACCACGATGGATGCCTTTTATAATAAATTGGTTAAAGAGAATTTTGAACAACTTAAAATAAAAAAAGATTATGGTATTTTATCTAATGAAGAAGAGCTTATATTAAAAAATAAGGTTGTAAAAGAAGTGATGGAGCATGGTTTTAATAACATAGAAAATTATTTAGACTTGCTTTATAATTTTAGTTCTTATAACGTTGATTTAATAAAAAATACTATTTTTAAAGTAAGTAATTTTTTAAATACGATTGCTTTTAAGGACGAATTTATTAAAAAGATAATTAGTTATTATGAGGATGATAATGATTTTTATAAATGTTGTTTAATTAATCAAATAAAAGATAAGATGAAATCATACCTTGTAGCATACGATAACGTAATTGAAAAGTTAACAGACAATGATTCTTTTGATAAGGTAAGTAGTCTTGCTTTAAGAGAAAAAAGCATGATTAATAGTTTTTTAAATGCTAATAATTTTGATGATTTATCAAGTTGTATAAGAACGTTTTTCTTTGATACATTAAGAACGCCAAAAGGATTAAAAGATGATCCGAAGATTATTAGTTATAAAATGATAAGAGATGATTTAAAGGAATATGTAAAAAAATATTTGAATGAACTTTGTTTTATAAGTGAAGAGGTTTATAACAAAGAAAAAAAGCGTATGTACACTTTAACTAAGGCTTTAATTTACGTTGTAAAAGCATTTGATGATGCTTTACTAAAAGAAAAAAGAAAGATGAATAAATATTCTTTTTCTGATATTGCTCACTTCGTAATAGAATTATTAATTAAAGATGGTAAGAAAACTCCTTTGGCAATTAATTTATCTAAATGTTATAAAGAAATATTAATAGATGAATATCAAGATACCAATAATTTACAAAACATTATTTTTAGTGCGATTTCACAAGATGATAAAAATCTTTTTATAGTAGGAGATGTAAAACAAAGTATTTATAAGTTTAGAAGTGCTGCTCCAGAGATTTTTAACAATGATAAAAATAGTGCTTTTAAGGATAAGTTTCCTAAACTTATTACTTTGTCTAAGAATTTTAGAAGTAGAAAAGAAGTTTTAGATTTTTGTAATTTTGTGTTTTTAAACGTAATGAGTAATTCTTTTGGAGAGGTAGATTATAATAGTGATGAAATGCTTTATCTTGGTGCATCATTTAATGATAAAAGTAATTTGGATGAGGAAGTTTATATAATAGATGGTGATAAAAAAGAAACTGATAATACTAACGATGATAATGATGATTTAACTAGTGTTCAAAAAGAGGCTATTTTAGTGGCGAGTAAAGTAAAAGAAATGCTTGATTCTGATTATATGATTTATGATAATAAAAAAGAAATGGAACGTAAAATAACTGAAAGTGACATTGTTATTTTGCTTAGGTCACTAAAAAATAGTAACGTGTTTAAAGATGCTTTAGTAAAAAGAGGTATAAGTGTTTACATGGACTCATCTTTAGAATACTTTGATAATTATGAGGTTAAACTTGTTATTAATCTTTTAAAAGTAATTGATAATCCATATCTTGATGATGCTATGCTTAGTGTTTTAAACTCATCGTTTACTTTATTTTCTACTGATTACATAACTGATTTAAAAGTATCTTATAATGGTAAATATTTTTATGATAAGCTAATTAATAAAAATGATGATATAGCAAGGTCTTTCATAAATAAATTAAATGAGTTAAAAGACTATAGTTTAAATCATACGACATCAAGCACTTTGAGTATGGCTTTAAATAAGTTTGATGTTATAAATGTGTTATCGGCTTTTAAAGATGGTAACAGAAGAAAAAAGAATTTGGTTCACTTGGTTAATCATGCGGTTAATTTTGATGGAGATAATAAAGGCGGGTTTCATGAGTTTGTTTGTTATTTAGATGATGTTATTTTAAATAAATCATCACTTGAAGGGGTTAATCCGTTATCTTCTTCAAATAACGTTTTAATAACTACAATTCATAAATCTAAAGGACTTGAATATCCGGTTGTAATACTTTCTCAAACTGGTAAAAATTTTAATTTTAAAGATTTAAAAGAAGAGGTTTTAATAAGTAATGACTTAGGACTTTGTTTTAATCTTAGGGATGTTGATTATAATTTAAAGTATGAAACAATTCCCGTCATGGCATTTAAGGAAAATGAAAAGGATAAAATGTTATCAGAAGAACTTAGAATATTATACGTTGCTTTAACTCGTGCTAAAGAAAAAATAATAATAACGGGTTTTTCTAATAACTTAAGTAACCTGGTTTTAAAAGCGGCATCAAAAATGGGAGATGATGATTTGGTATCTAATTTATATCTGAAAAAGTCAAGAAATTACCTAGATATATTAATGCCTTGTCTTTTAAGATATAATAAAAATCATGATTTAAGAAGTTATAGTGTGCTTGATTTGAAAACGTTTGCAAGTGAAGCTAAGATGAAAGTTAACATAGTAAACGCAAAAGACATAGATGAAACTGTGTTATTAAAAAAAGAGAAAGTAAAAAAAGCGTCATTTGATTATGATTGGTATAAAGTATTATCATCAAATCATCATGATGATTTACCTATTCCTAAGTATTTAAGTGTAAGTGACATAAAAAATGATAAACATATTTTAAGAACGCCAAATTTTATGACAAGTGGCATAAAAGGAAATTATTTAGGTACGTTATATCATAAAATCTTAGAATTATTACCGGTTAGAAAATACACTATTAAAACTTTAAGTAACTGTCTTAATACTTTGGTTCAAGAAGGTAAAATAAAGGCTGAGGATTTAAAATTAATTAATTTAAAGAAAATATTTTCTTATTTGACATCTTCTTTATATGATGAGGTTTTAAATGCTAGTAAAATACATAAGGAATATCAAGTTAATTTTAAAATTCCATCTTATTACTATGATAAAACATTAAAAAGTGGTAATATATTAGTTAGTGGAGTAATAGATTTATTGTTTTTATCTTCATCTGATTGTTATTATATAGTAGATTATAAAACTGATGATGTAGATGATATAAATGAGCTTGTTAAAAGGTATAAGGTTCAACTTGATTTATATGAAATAGCGATTAAGGAAAAATTTAACACCAGTGCGGTAAGAAAATTTATTTATTCTATAAAGTTAAATACTTTTATAGAAGTATAGGAGGGATTTTATGGTTGGTAAGATTTTTGATGCAATTGAAAAAGAAAAGATAAGACAACAACAGACGATTGAGTTAATCGCATCAGAAAATTTCGTAAGTGAAAACGTTCTTAGGGCTCAAGGAAGCGTTTTAACCAATAAGTATGCGGAAGGTTATCCTAAAAAAAGATATTATGCAGGATGTAAGTTTGTAGATGAAATAGAAGAAATGGCGATTGATGCTGCAACAAGGCTTTTTGGTGTAAGGTATGCTAATGTGCAACCTCATTCTGGTTCTTCTGCTAACTTAGCGGTGTATCGTTCCTTACTTAAAAAAGGTGATAAAATTCTTGCGATGAACTTAAACGACGGTGGACATTTAACGCATGGCTCTGAGGCGAGTTTTTCTGGACAAGATTATAATTTTGTTTTTTATGGTGTTGATAAAGGAACGTGCGTGATTGATTATGATGAGGTAAAAAAAATAGCCATGAAAGAAAAGCCAAAACTAATTGTTGCGGGAGCATCAAGTTATCCAAGAAAGATTGATTTTGCAACGTTTCGTGATATAGCAAGATCATGTGGAGCTTATTTAATGGTTGACATGGCTCATATCGCTGGAATTGTTGCTGCAGGACTTCATCAAAATCCATGTAGGTATGCTGATGTTATAACATCTACCACGCATAAAACCTTAAGAGGCCCAAGAGGAGGTATTATTTTAACCAATAATGAGCAGATAATAAAAAAGATAAATAAAACTGTTTTCCCTGGCATTCAAGGTGGACCTTTAATGCACGTTATCGCGGCAAAGGCAGTTTGTTTTGAAGAAGCTATGTCAACGGAATTTATAAATTATCAAAAAAGTGTGATAAGTAACTCAAAAGCTTTAGCTAACGCTTTAAAATTAGAAGGCTTTAAAATCGTAACTGACGGAACTGATAATCATATCGTTTTAGTAGATGTTAAAAAATCGGTTAACTTAACCGGTAAGGAAGCTGAAGAATTACTTGATAAAATAGGAATAACTTGTAATAAAAACATGATTCCATATGATTTAACAACTCCTTTTATAACAAGTGGTATAAGACTTGGAACAGCCGCAATGACAACTCGTGGGTTTAACGAAAAGGATTTTAAAGAAGTTGCTAAAATAATTAGTGCTTGCCTAACTAATTATGATAATAAATTAGTAATCGATGATTTAAAAATGCGGGTTAAAAAACTCTGTGATGATCATCCTGTTTATAAGGAGGTTTCTTATGTGTAATATAATGGATGGAAGACAAGCTAGTAATATTTTAAAAAAAAGAATTAAAAAAGAGATAAATGAAAAAGGTATTACTCCTTGTTTAGCGGTTATCTTAGTAGGCGATAACTCTGCTAGTAAAATTTACATAAAAAATAAGAAAAAAGCATGTGAAGAAGTTGGGATTAAGTTTTTATATACTAATTTTCCTGAAACCATATCAGAAGATTTAGTAATTGAGGAGATAAACAGGTTAAACAATGATAAAACGGTAAACGGTATTTTAGTTCAACTTCCACTTCCAAAGGGATTTGATGAGGGAAGAATAATAAATGCAATTAATCCGGTAAAGGACGTTGATGGTCTTACTTATCAAAACGTTGGTAATTTGGTTTTAGAAAATGAATGTCTGGTTCCCTCAACGCCTCTTGGGGTAATAGAACTTTTAAAGATGTATAACGTTTCTTTAAAAGGTAAAAACGTATGCATTGTAGGAAGAAGTAACTTGGTTGGCAAACCTCTTATACAACTTTTATTAAAATATGATGCAACGGTAAGCATTTGTCACTCAAAAAGTATAAGTATAAAAGATTACACGAAGATAGCTGACGTATTAATAGTTGCAACAGGGCATCCAAATTTAATTACTAAAGACATGGTAAAAGAAAAAGTGGTTGTAATAGATGTTGGAATAAATAAAGAGGGTAATTCTTTAGTTGGTGATGTTTGTTTTGATGAGGTAAGCAAAAAAGCATCATTAATAACTCCGGTTCCAGGTGGTGTAGGTCCTATGACGGTTGCGTGTCTTTTAAAGAACGTAGTTAATGCCTATAAAATTCAAAAAAGGTAAGTATTTTGATGATTAGCGATTTATTTTTAGATAACTTACCAACGCTTGATTTACATGGAGAAATAAGACAATCTGCTAGGGTGTTAGTAAAAGATTTCATAAGCGATAATTATGCGTTAAAAAACAAGAAGATTCTAATAATTCATGGAGTTGGGAAAGGAACACTAAGAAAAGAAGTAAACACCATTTTAAAAAATGATAAAAAAGTAGCGTCTTTTAAACTTGCTTTGGCAAATCCTGGTTGTACTTTAGTTTATTTAAAATAATAAAGATTATTAGCTAAATTTAATTATTTGGTTAATATGTCTTTTTTTCTTTTATAAACATATTATAATTGTAGTGTGATGCATAAAAAAATTGTTGTATGAAAAACGTTGACAAATGGGTGCTTTTATGTTAGTATAAATGGCATTCAAACAAAAGGGGGAGTTTTGATGGAAGAAACAAAAAAAGGTTTAACCGTAAAAGACATATTAATAAGATTAGTACTTATTATAGTTTTTATCGTGTTACTTATATTATTATTTCCTATGCCTGATTTAAAACCACTTAATAGTCAAATCTTCTTGGATAATATCGATAGAATGAAAGAAGTGGCAAAATCTTATTACACGGTAGATAGATTACCTGAAAACGTAAATGATACCGAAAAAATGACGTTAGGTGAGATGATTGAAAATCATTATATATTACCTTTGGTTGATTCTAATGGTAATTATTGTGATGAAGATGAGTCTTACGTAGAAATAACGAAGTTAGAAGACGAATACTTAATAAAGGTTTATTTATCATGTACCGATAAGAAAGATTATATTTTAGAACATTATGGATGTTATGATATTTGTAGTGATACTTGTAGTGCACTTGAAACTACCTCAACTTCTGGACTTGCAAGTGAAATTACCACTAAGAGTACTTCATCTACCACTACCACGAAGAAGTTAACAACTAAAAAATCGACAACTGCTAAGAAAACTACAACTACTAAGAAAACTACGACTACTACAGCTACTAAGGTTACAACATCAAAGCAAGATAAGATTTACGAATATGAATACGTTAAAAGTTTTTGTACTGAAGAGTTTGACAAGTATACGTGCCCTTCGGATTACACTTTAGTTGGTGAATATTGTATAAAAACAAGTTCTGAAACAGAAACTTATCCAGCTACTGAAGAAGTAACTTACGTTTATTCAACTGATACCAAAGATGCAGACGTAGTAATTGATAGTACTACTGATACAGAAGCAGCTACTTGTACAGAAAGTTATAAAACAACGACGATTGATGCAGGTTATAAAAAGACAACTTATAGTGCACAAAAAACAACCACGACACAAACGGTAACGGCTGATAAAACTTACTCATATGATGTTAAAGGTGCTGTTGCAACCACAACAACAACGACGGCAAGTTATGAAGTTGTTCAAAACTATGACGTTATTTCAGCTGATAAAGTCGTGGATGGATATAAATGGACTTATAAATCAACCATTACCTCAAGAAGTTCTGATTTAGCTTACGTAGGTGAGGATGAGAAGATTGTTTTAGTAGATTCATGGCAAGAGCTTACTTGTGATACGTGCTTTACGACGGTTACTGTTTATAAGTATTATAGATATGAAAAAACCGCTACAAGTTATAGTTACTCTTGTGATGCTTACTCAGGTTATACTTTATATGATACTAATAAATGTAGAAAGGCTACTACAACAACTAAAACGTGTCCTTCCGGATACACTGATACGGGTTCTAGTTGTACTAAAACAACTACAACTTATAGTTGTGATAAGTATGGATCTGATTATGAATATGATTCATCAAGCAAAACATGTAAGAAAACTAACGTAACGTATACTTGTCCGTCAGGAACAACCGAAACTAGTGATCCTAAGTATTGTAGTAAAACGGTAACGACATATACTTGTCCTAGTGGAACTGAACAAGATGGTAATACGTGTATTAAATATGATTATTATTGTCCTGATAATACTTCTGAAAAGACGTATACACTAAACGGTAGTAAGTGTACTGTTAAAACCAAGGTTGAAGTATGTTCTTGCCCTGATGGATACGTTCAATCAGAAGATGGAACAAGTTGTGTTAAGGAAACATCGACAACTAAGTACTCATGTGATAATTATCCTGGATATACTCTGGTAGGAGATAAGTGTACGAAAACAACCACTACGGAAAAAACAGTATACTCTTGTGATGACTATGAGGGTGCCGTATTAGATGGAACAAACTGTATTAAAACGGTTGAAAAAACTGATACTCAAAAAGCTGATAAAACATATAAAACATATTGTGAAAATAAATATATGTGGTCAACGAGCACTTCAGTTGACGGATGGACTTACACAGGTAATAAAAGGGTAATAAATTAAAGAACAAATTTAAGAAGGCTTAATTTAGTCTTCTTTTTTTGATATAATAAAAAAAGGAGATGATACTTATGTACGTAGATGTTTTAGTAGAAACAAAAGTTAGGTCAAATGATATGGTGTTTACTTATAAATTATCATCTTCTTTGAATTCTGATATTATTGGAAAAAGAGTGCTGGTTCCTTTTTCCAATAGAGTTGTAGAGGGTTTTGTTATAAATTACGGAGTTAAAAAAGATGAGTATGTTGTTAAAGATATAATTGATGTTATAGATGAAGAGCCAGTTTTAAATAAAGAATTATTAGAATTAGGGAAGTTTATGAGCAAGAAGTATTTATGTCCTTTAATATACGCATATCAAGCAATGCTTCCTAGGGCTTTAAAAGCAAATCATAAAGTTAATGATAAAATAAAATATCAAACTTACGTAAGTTTAAATGATAAATCAAAGTATGATAATGTTAAAATAAAAAGTCAGTTAGAAATAATAGAACTATTAAAAAATGAAAAAGAAGTTTTAAAATCAAAAATAAAAAGTAAATCATCATTAAAGAAACTTATTGATTCTAAAATTGTAATTGAGTTTAAAAAAGAGGTTTATCGTGATGTTGATTATAATGATGAAAAAAAGGTTATAACCTTAAATAAAGATCAACAAATAGCCCAAGAAAAAATCATTAATGGTTTTAATAAAGAAAAAACGATTTTATTATATGGCGTAACCGGTAGTGGTAAAACAGAAGTTTATATAAACGTTGTGAAAAACGTTTTAAAACTTGGTAGAAGTGCGATAATACTTGTTCCGGAAATAAGTCTTACACCTCAAATAACATCGAGGTTTAAATCAATTTTTAAAGAGAGTATAGCTATTTTACATTCTTCTTTATCCGATGGACAAAGATATGATGAGTTTAGAAGAATAATTAAAGGTGAAGTAAAGGTTGTAATAGGAGCCCGTAGTGCTATTTTTGCCCCACTTAAAGATATTGGTGTAATAATAATAGATGAGGAACACTCTGAAAGTTATAAGCAGGAAAATAATCCAAGATATAACACGCTTGATATAGCGGTTAAAAGATCTTCTTATCATAAATGTCCAGTAGTGTTAGGAAGTGCAACACCTACTGTTGAAAGTTTCGCAAGAGCAAAAAAGGGATATTATGATTATATTGAATTAAACAAACGCGTTAATGAAAAGCCTCTTCCTAAAGTTACCATAATTGATATGAAAAACGAAATAAAAAAGGGTAATAATATATTTTCTAGTTTGTTATTAGATAAAATAAAAGATAGGCTAGAAAAAAAAGAACAAGTGATGCTTCTTTTAAATAGGCGTGGTTATTCTAATTACCTTACTTGTCAGAACTGTGGTTATACTTTTAAATGTCCTAATTGTGATATAACGTTAACTTATCATAAAACATCGGGTATGTTAAGGTGTCATTACTGTGGTTATGCTGAAAATAAAAAAGATGTTTGTCCTAGTTGTAAAGAAAAGGGAATTAGACAAATAGGAATTGGAACAGAAAAATTAGAAGAGAATATATTAAGTGTTTTTAAAGGTGCTAAAGTACTTAGAATGGACGCTGATACAACCAGTAAAAAAGGTGCTCATCACAAAATAATAAATGAGTTTAACAACGGTAATTATGATATTTTAGTTGGTACTCAAATGATTTCTAAAGGGCTTAACTTTCCAAACGTTACTTTAGTTGGTGTTATAAACGCTGATTCATCTTTAAACATACCAAATTTTAGAAGTAGTGAAAGAACCTTTAGTTTAATTGATCAGGTAACAGGTCGTGCCGGAAGAGTAGATAAAGAAGGAGAGGCTATCGTACAAACTTTTAATCCAGAGCATTACAGCATTGTTTGTGCCTCTAATCATGATTATAAAACCTTTTTTGCTAAAGAGATGTTTATTAGAAAAAAGCTTAATTATCCGCCGTACTGTTTTATTACATTAATTAAAATATCGTCAAAAGATTTTAATTATGGTATTGGTCAGGCTAAAAAAGTAAGTGAGTTTTTAAAAAGAAACTTAAGTGATACCACAACCATTTTAGGACCTTCAATGGCAAACGTCTTAAGAGTAAATAATAATTATAATTTTCAGGTTATATTAAAATATAAAAAAGATGATAAGTTATATTTATCTTTAAATGAACTTTTGAAAATATATGAGGGGAATAGTAAAGTAAAAGTTGAGTTTGATTTTACCCCAATAAATTTATAGGAGGAATTATGAATAAGAACAAAAACATTATAGCATTTTACATGCAAGCGATAGCGCTAAAAAACAAAATAAGAACTGGTTGGGTAGAGGTAGATATAAAAAAAGAAAGACTAGAATCAGTTGCAGAACACATATATGGATGTTTAATGCTTGCGATTGCGATTGATAGTGAATATAAATTAAACTTAGATATGTATAAAGTATTAAAAATGCTTGCCCTTCATGAACTAGAGGAGATATTAATGGGTGATTTGACCATAAGATCAAATGTTACTTTACAAGAAAAAATAATAAAGGGTAAAAAATGTGTTCATGAAGTAGTAAAAGATTTAATCAAGGCTAAAGAAGTAGAGGAACTTTTAGATGAGTTTAACAAAAGAAAAACAAAAGAAGCTATATTTTGCTATCACATAGATAAAATAGAATGTGATTTTCAAGCTAAAATGTACGATTTACAAGGTGTTTTCAGTTATGAAAAAGCAAAAGAAGACCTTGAGTATTTCGGTGATAGAAAAAATGATATTGAAAAAGAATCTAATTGTGCTAGTGACGTATGGATAGAATATGATAAACCTAAATTTAGTGATGATGAGATCTTTGAGTCTTTAATTAGCGAAATACAAAAAATAAAGGTGATTAATAATGAAGCAGACATTTAATAAATTAGTAAGAGATAAAATACCAGATAAAATAAAAAGTAATGGTGAAATGTACTAACTAAAATATTAGATGATAATGATTTTGAAAATGAGTTGAATAATAAGCTCTTAGAGGAAGTAAAAGAGGTTATTGAATCTTCATCACCCAATGAAATAAAAGAAGAGTTAGCAGATTTACTTGAAGTAATGTTAAAAAAAGCAGAAATAAATAATATTTTTTTTACTGATATTGAAAAAACAAGAATTCAAAAAAAAGAAACAAAAGGTGGTTTTGATACTAAAACATTTTTAATTGAGACGTCAGATTAAAGCTGTATTAGAAAAAAATGTAAATAGTATGGACTTATAAAGAAATAATAAAAGCACTCTATATAAAAAAATGCTTGTAACATATAATAAATATGTGTTATAATATGCATGGTTTTTCTTGAAAAGAAGAAAAAAATACACACAAGTTTGGATTTATAAACCTAGTGTCCGAAGAGGATGGATTATAAAGATGAAAAACTTGGAGGAAAAAACGAAGGAGGAAAAAAGAAATGCCAGTTGTATCAATGAGTTACTTGCTAGAAGCAGGTGTACATTTTGGACATCAAACAAAAAGATGGAATCCAAAAATGAAGGAGTATATTTTTACTTCAAGGGATGATATTTACATCATCGATTTACAAAAAACAGTAAAGAAATTAGAAGAAGCATATGATGCTTTAAAAGAAATTGCCACAAACGGAGGAAAGGTTATTTTCGTTGGAACTAAAAAGCAAGCTGAAGAAGCTACTTTAGAAGAAGCAAAAAGATCTGATAGTTATTATGTTGTAAAACGTTGGTTAGGTGGAACACTTACGAATTTTAAAACCATAAGAAGAAGAATTAATCGTTTAGATCAAATTGAGAAAATGGAAAAAGATGGTACTTTCGATAAGTTACCAAAAAAAGAAACCATTAAAATTCGTAAAGAATATGAAAAACTAAATTCATATTTCTGCGGATTAAGAGAAATGAAAAAACTTCCACAAGCGATGATTATCGTTGATCCTAAAAAGGAAATAAACGCAATTAAAGAAGCACATAAATTAAACATTCCAGTATTCGGTATTGTAGATACTAACTGTGATCCAGATTTAGTAGACTATGTAATACCTGGTAATGATGATGCTATTCGTTCTGTTAAAATCGTACTTGGAGTTTTAAATAACGCTATTTGTGAAGCTACTAATAAGCCTATTGAAGATTACATAACAGAAGAAGATAAGGCTAAAGAAAAAGTTAAAACAAAAGAAGTTAATGATGAAGCAAAAAAAGTATCAGTTAAAAAAGATACAAAAGAAAAAGTAGCTGATGCTAAGGAAGAAACAATAAAAGAAGAAGTAAAAGAATCTAAAGAAGAAAGTAAACCAGTAAAAGAAAAAAAGGTTTCTAAAGAAAAGAAAGAAGAGAAAAAAGAATCTTTAGATTTATCAAATAAAACGGTAGCCGAGTTAAGAGCAATGGCTAAAGAAGCTAAGTTGGAAGGATATTCTAAGTTAAAAAAAGCTGAATTAATTGAAGCTTTAACGAAATAAATAGATAATTAGATGATTTATAAAATCATCTTTAATTGTAAAAGGAGAATGATTATGAACGCTAGTTTAATAAGAGAATTAAGAGATATTTCTGGAGCTGGAATGATGGATTGTAAGAAAGCTTTGGAAGAAAATGATAATGATATTAAAAAAGCAACAGAATGGTTAAGAGAAAAAGGAATTGCGACGGCTGCTAAAAAGGCTGGAAGAATCGCTGCTGAGGGGTTATCAACCGTAATTGAAGATGGTAATAAAGCTGTTATCGTTGAAATTAACTGCGAAACTGATTTCGTTGCTAAAAACGAAAAGTTTCAAAAGTTTGTTGATGACGTTGCTAGAACCATTTTAAATAGTGATGCTAAAACTAATGAGGAAGCTTTGGCAATACCTTATGAAGATGGGGTTTTAAATGATTATGTTACAAATATGACGGCAACTATTGGAGAAAAAATTTCATTTAGAAGGTTTGCATTAATTGAAAAAAATGAAAATCAAAACTTCGGTAGTTACATTCATATGGGTGGTAAAATCTCTGTTTTAACGCTTCTTGAAGGTGCTAATGAGCAAGTGGCTAAAGATGTTTCTATGCATGCCGCTGCAATGCGCCCTGAGTATGTAAAAAAAGAAGATGTTCCAGCTGACAGAGTGGAAAAAGAAAAGAAAATTTTAACTGAACAAGCAATTTCTGAAGGTAAACCAGCTAACATTGCTGAGAAAATGGTTATGGGAAGAATTAATAAATTCTATAAAGAAATATGTTTAGAAGAACAAGAGTTTGTTAAGGATAATTCCGTTAGCGTTAGTAAATTTGTTAGTAATAATGGTGGAAAAATCGTTGATGTTATAAGATTCGAAGTTGGAGAAGGAATTGAAAAACGTCAAGAGAATTTTGCTGAAGAAGTAGCTGCTCAAATGAAAGGTGAATAATGATGAAAAAGTTAGTGGCAGTAGTACTAACTTTTTTGGTTGTATTAACTGGTTGTGATACCATAGAAGTCACGAAAGTAGAAGATGATGTTAGTACTGATAGTATAAGATTTAAAAATGAATATAGTTTAGTTGATGATGATAACATATATAAATATGCAACTTATACTAATATAATAGATACAATAGAAAAAGAAACAGGAATAATTTATCTTGGTTTTTCATCTTGTACTTTATGTAAAGAAATTGTTCCTTTACTTGACGAAGTAGCTAAAGAAAAAGACGTAGATTCCATTTTGTATTATGATTTTAAAGACATGCGTGATAATAATACACAAGAATATCAAGATTTAGTAGAATTACTTTATGATTACATAGATGAAGATGACGAGGGAAATAAAAGAATTACGGCACCAACGGTTATTTTTGTAAATAATGGTAATATTGTGGGGGTTTACATTGGAACCATTAATTCTGATAGTGAAGAAATAATAACCGATGATGAAAAAGAAGCCTTAAAAGATAATTTTTCTGATTTAATAGATAAAATGTTAACAGAAGAAACTACAGAAGAAGAACTATCTGAGTAGTTTCTTCTTTTATTTTTGTAAATATTTTTTTCATAAACAAAATAATCATTATAATACTTATAGTGATAATTATAAAGTAAGAAGAACAGAAGCTAGTATGTCTAGCTTTTGTTCTTCGATTGTTATTATAACTTTTGGAAAATAACTAGTTTAGCTGTCTTCTTACATTTATATTATAAAAAAATTATTTTGAAAAGAATTTATGACGTTTTCAAAAAATAATTTGTAATTTTTTATAAACGTTTTTCACAGATAAAAAAACTTGACTATCATTAGCACGACATTATCCACACAAAAAAATAAGAATATCAGTGAAGTATGTGGAAAACTGTAGATTCAAGACTGATAACACACTAACTTATGTCGTGTTAGTTCATCATCTGGGTATACACCAGATTAGTCTGCTTTTGCTAACAGTTTAGATATCCGTTTGGTGCTTGATTTTGCCTCATCGGTGTCCCTCTGTAATTACAAACTTTAAATTTGACATATCATAAATATAGTTATAAATAAATTGTGAGATATAAAAAAGGCTTGTAATAAAGGCTTTTTTTATTATATAATATTTACATGAAAGAGGGATATAATGACAGATGATATTTTAAAAGAAGCAGAAGAAAAAATGAAAAAGGCAATTGACGTGATGGAAGAGAGGTTTTTAAACGTTCGTGCAGGACGTGCTAACCCAAGAATATTAGATAAAGTGGAAGTTGAGTATTACGGTGTTTTAACTCCATTGATACAGCTTGCAACCATATCAGTTCCAGAGGCTCGAAAAATCGTTGTTAAACCATTTGATAGAAACTCAATAAACGCCATTGAAAAGGCTATTTTTGAAGCTAACTTGGGACTTACACCAAATAATAATGGAGAAACCATTATGCTTATTATTCCAGAACTTACCGAGGAAAGAAGAAAAGAATACGTTAAAGAAGCTAAAACCTTATCAGAGGATGCTAAAATAGCTTTAAGAAACATAAGACAAGATGCTAATAGTAACATTAAAAAATTAGAAATACCAGAAGATGAAGAAAAAAGAGCTCAAGAAAAAGTTCAAAATTTAATTTCTAAATATAACAAAATCGTTGATGAAAAACTAAGTGAAAAAGAAAAAGAGTTAATGAGTATTTAAGCAATACGTAAATTTTTAGACTAAATAAAGGTTTATAAAAGAGTACTTGATTTATAAGACTTATTTCTTTAAAACTTATTGTAGTATTTTTTTGAAAAACGGAATTCCAATTAAAAATCAACATAAAAAACTTTGAAGGACTTTTTTCTTGTGAAATATTGTATAACGTTAATTCTTAGTTTGCAGATACTGTCTGCCATATGGTATAATAATGGACGAAAGGTAGTGGAAAAATGGACGTGTTAAATAGTGTTAGTTATGATCAATATAAAAATATTCCTTCATCTGATGATTTGAGGCAAAAAGTTAAAATTGTTTTTAGTAGTGAATGTTATGAAAATATAATGCAAATGAGTATGAGGGCAATGAATAATAATAGCGAGAGCGGTAGTTTCTTTGTTGGCAGGATAATATCAACAGAACCTAAAGTTATATATTTTGATTACTATACTAGTGAATTTGCACCTGTAACAGGTCATATGGGAGAAGGTAGCGCTGTTATTCCAAAAGACGAAAACTATAGTGAGGTAAGTAAAAAAATTAAAGAATATAAAATGAAAGGAATTGAACAGCCAGTAGTTTTGCATTTTCATTCACATCCTAGGATTGATAATGCAATTTATGAATCGTTTTCAGATCAAGATTTACAATCATACGCGAAAATGCAGGTAGAAAATAGTAATTGTTTTGCCTTAGGTATGCTAGCATTTCCTATTAGGGATTTTAATACAATAGGAATGTGTGTAGTTCGACCAGATAATTCGAAAGTAGTTAACGGAATTGGAACAGCAGATTTCGTAAGGTATGAAAATATATATTATACATCTGGCAATAACATATTTAAAGTTGGGAATTTTGAGAAAAATTATTCAGTTAAAACACATGAAAAGAATTTAAACAGGGGAATTGTAAAGCAATATTTAGATCTTTCTGATAATCCTGAGTATAAAGCTAAAGTATGTGCAGAAGGGATTGATCCAAATACTGGAAAGAAAATAGAACCAAGCTGTGTAGGACTTATTGATTTCAATGGACATCTATGTTTTCCTTATGAAGATTTAACAATAATACCAGATATGCAAGAAACAAATATAATAGAATCTCGCAAAAGATGATTTATCTTGATGTGAAGCCCATTTGTATGTCTAAGAAACGAAGTTCATATTATATTTACAATGTCTTTTATATTATCTAATACTAAATAAATAAGAAAATGTTTACGCGCACGCTTATAAGTATTGTGTGTTAGTTGGACATTATTCATGTGATACCATTTCATTTGTTATACTATAATCAGAATATTGCAGGATTTAAAAAAACAGAATTCTAAATGAAAATTAACACGGATTTAAGCAATAACAAAAAAGTTATTGTTTTTATTTTAAATTACTTGTATAATATTTATAGATTAGGAGATAAAGTTATGCAAAAGGATAAAAGGAATGTTTTGATTTTTATAATTGCGATTGTAGTAATTGTCATTCTAAGTTATTTTATATTTACCTCTGGATTAACAAATAGTTTAAATGCTAGTATAAAAAAACTTTCTGGTTCAATAAGTAATTACACAATTTCTGATTTACCAGTTATAAACTCAATTATTAATTCAAGTGGAGAAGAGTACGTAAACACTGATGTAGCAATTACTATTAATGCATCTAGTTCTACTAACATTGATAAAATTTACTATTCATTTGATATGGAAAATTGGGAAGTTATAGATGATGGTTTAGATGATACGGAAGTTACTAGCAAAATAGTGTTTACTGATACGATGAATGAATTGGTTTACATAATCGTAGAAAACGAAAACGGTTATAGAAGTTATGCTTATAAAACCTATGTTAAAATAGATAAAGAAAAACCTAAAGTAAAGGTTTCAAAGAAAGATAATAGTGTAACAATTACCGCAACTGATAGCAATGAATTAAAATACATTCAATATTCCTATGATGGTCTTAATTGGACTGATGAGGAAGTATCTGGACAAAAAGTTGTTATAACTAAAGATGATTTTGATTATAACTACGTAAGGGTAGTTGATATTGTTGGTAACATTAGTAAAGAAGTTGAAGTTAAGTAATTCTTGCTTAACTTTTTTTAATGTGTTACAATACATATATGTGAAAAGCAATGAAAAAGAGTAGTAATAAGAAAAAAGCCTTATAGAGAATTAGCGTGTGGTGGAAGCTAATGGTAATATCTTATGAATTCACTTTGGAGCTTAATAACTAAAATTATTACGTTAACTTGCGTTAAAAGTTTAAGTGCATAGAAATCTATGAAACAAGGTGGTACCACGGATTATTTTCGCCCTTGATTTCATGGATTTTTTTAAATAGGAGGAAAGTATTATGAAAGAAAAAGTAAGTGAAATAAAAAAGCAGTTTGATAATGATGTTTTAAACGTAACAGACATGAAAAACTTAAATGACATAAGGATAAAATACTTAGGTAAACAAGGTATGGTAACCGAGCTTTCTAAAATGATGAAAGATGTTTCAAGTGAGCAGAAAAAAGAGTTTGGAATGCTTGTTAATGAGGTAAGAAGTCATGTTACAAATGCATTAGAAGAAAGGAAAGCAGCATTAGAAAAAGAAGCGTTAGATAAAGAATTAGCTAGCGAAAAAATAGATATTACGCTTCCTGCAACCAAGATTCCGCATGGTGCTGCAAACATCCTTGAAAGAATAATTGAAGAGGTAGAACAGGTATGTATGAGTATGGGTTATGACGTTGTTGATGGGCCTGAAATAGAAGAAGATCACTACAATTTTGAACTTTTAAACATACCAAAAAATCATCCTGCACGGGATGCTCAAGATACTTTTTACGTAGAAGATGACAAGCTATTATTACGCAGTCAAACATCTCCTGTTCAAGCTCGTGTTATGCTTGCTAATAAGGGTGAAAAACCAATTAGAATGATATGTCCTGGTAAAACTTATAGAAGGGATGATGATGATGCAACTCATTCTCATCAATTCATGCAAATAGAAGGTTTATTGGTTGATAAGAACATAAGTTTATCTGATTTAAAAGGAACATTTGATGTAATTGCAAAAAAATTATTTGGTGATGATATTAAAACTCGCTTTAGACCAAGTTATTATCCTTTTACAGAGCCTTCTGTTGAAACTGATATATCATGTTTTAACTGTCATGGTAATGGATGCAACATTTGTAAAAACACAGGCTGGATTACGGTGTCAGGAGCCGGCATGGTAAACCCTAAAGTGTTGGAAGATTGTGGTTATGATCCTAAGGTATGGACTGGTTTTGCATTTGGTTTTGGTGCCGAACGCTTAGCAATGTTAAAATATGGAATAAATGATATTAGAACGTTTTATAACACTGATTTAAGAGAACTTAAAAACTTTGATAGAAAGGAAGGTGAATAATCATGATAAGTATGAACTGGGTTGGAGATTACGTTGATATAAAGAACGAAGATTTAAAAGAACTTGCCGTTAAGATAACTAACTATGGGATGAACGTTGAAAAAGTGATTACTAATAAAATAGATAATTTAGTAATTGGAGAAATAAAAGAAGTCAAAAAGCATCCCGATAGTGATCATTTAAACATTTGCATGGTAGATATAGGAAGCGAATTAGTGCAAATAGTATGTGGTGCACCTAACGTAAAGAAAGGATTAAAAGTAATTGTTGCAAAACCTGGTTGTATTCTTCCTGGTAATAATGAGATTAAAAAAGGAAAAATAAGAGGCGAGGTGTCAAATGGCATGATATGTGCTTTATTTGAACTTGGTCTAGAAGAAAAAACCGAGGAAACTTACGCAAAAGGTATTACTGAATTAGGAAACGATGCCATCGTTGGAGAAGATCCTTTAAATTATTTAGGATTAGATGATACGGTATATGAACTTGACGTGCACAAACACCGTAATAATGACTGCTATTATCATATTGGTTTTGCCTACATTGTTGCATCAGTATTAAATAAAAAAGTAAAAATGCCAGATTTTTCTTTTAAAGAAGAAAAAGAAAGTGTAAAAGATAATTTTAAGTTAACGGTATCAACGGATAATTGTCCATATTATTTAGCTAAATTAGTTCGTGATGTAAAAATAGGTGATTCGCCAGACTTTATTAAAAAAAGATTAATATCCGCAGGGATGAGACCAATCAATAACGTTGTTGATATTTCAAATTACGTGATGTTAGAATTTGGACAACCACTTCACTTTTTTGATAAGGATAGATTAGGTAGTAATATTTTAGTTAGAATGGCAAAAGATGGTGAAAAAATAACTACTTTAGATAAAAAAGAAAGAACGTTAACAAGTAACGACATAGTTATAACCGATGGAGAAAAACCGGTTTGTATCGCTGGCGTTATGGGAGGAGAAAACACCGAGGTAGAAAATGATACCAAAAACATTTTAATAGAAAGTGCTATTTTTAATCCATATAGTATTCGTAACACTGCAGGACGATTAAAATTAAGAAGTGAAGCATCAATTAGATATGGTAAAGGTCTTTCTTATGAATATACTCAAATGGCAATTAAAAGAGCATGTCACCTTTTGGAAAAATATGCCGGTGGAAAAGTTTTAAGTGATACCATTATTCACGATAAAATAGACAAAACACAAAAAATAGTAACGTTTAAAGCTGATGAGGTAAATAAATTACTTGGCATTCAAATATCAGATGACAACATGAAATTAGAACTTGAAAGACTTGATTTTGAATACACGTATGAAGATGGTGTATTTAAGTGCACGATCCCATCAAGAAGAGGAGATATTGATCCTAAAGTAGCAGACATTGCTGAAGAAATAGGTAAGTTATACGGATATCATAACTTAAAAAGTACGCTTCCTTTGGTTGAAACTAAAAAAGGAGAATACAAAGGTGACGTTGGCATAAGAAAATCAATTTCTAAAAAACTTAGAGCCTTAGGTTTAAATGAAGTTAAAACTTATACTTTAGTATCAAAAGAAATGTCACTACAGTTTAACTATGAGCACAAGAAAAACAAGTGTTTACCAAACCCAATGAGTGCTGATAAAGCAGTTATTAGAACAAGCGTTTTACCATCTCTTTTAAACATATATTCATATAACAAAAAAAGACACGTAAATGATATAAACATCTATGAGATTGCAAAAACATACGATATAAATTACGAAGAAGATACAAAAATAGCTATTTTAATGAGTGGTAATTACGTTATAAACACATGGCAAAACAATTCCATCAAAGTTGATTTTTACCTTATAAAAGGAGTTATAGAAAACATCCTTGACTTTTTAGGGTTTAAAAACCGTTATAACTTTGAAACCATAAACGATGAAAATCTTCATCCTGGTATAAGTGCTAAAGTAACCATTGATAAAGAAGAAGTGGGTATAATAGGTAAAATTCACCCAAGTATAAATAAAGATGATATATACGTAGCAGAATTATCGATGACAAAGCTAAATAAAAACGTTAAACCATTAAAATTTAAAGCAGCCCCTATCTATCCAGATATAATTAAGGACGTTGCGTTTATTGTAGATAAAAATACTTCTTCAAGTGAGGTTGAAAAAGTTATTAAAAAAGCCGGTGGAAGATTACTTTCTAACATAGATGTGTTTGACGTTTATACTGGAAATAAGATAAAGGAAAACGAAAAACAAATAGCATATAAACTTACCTTTAACGCAGGTGATCGAACCTTAAGAGAAGATGAGGTTATGTTACTTTTTAATAACATAATAAAAAAGGTTACTCAAACAGTACCAGCAACCTTAAGAGATAATTAATTTAAATGGGCTTTTAGAATACTTAAAAGCTCTTTTTTTAACTCATTTGATGCATTATTCCATATTATTTCCATAAAAACCCCAAGTCCTGGTAAAGTCTCTTCAAGACCTTCTTTTATTGACCCTTCGATTGATTCTTTTATCTCACTTTCATTGTCACCTTTAAAAGAATCGGTTATGTATTTTCTAATGTCAATTTCTTCCATAGCAAATCTTCCTTTCACTATATTTTTTGTAAAATTAAGTAAATTATACATTGTTTTAATTGATAAAATATCACTAATATAATATAATTAAGAAAAATAGGAGGTAATTTTATGTATCAAGATTATTATGTTACTACTTCATATTCAGTTAGTAATAGTGATGGTGTTTTTGCTTTAATATTTGGTTTAGGAGCTTTTTTATGGCTATTTTTGCTAGCTTTTTCAATATTATTCTGCGTTGGATTGTGGAAGGTATTTACGAAAGCTGGACAACCAGGTTGGGCTATTTTTGTTCCAGTATATAATACTTATATATTATGTAAAATAGCTGATAAACCTTGGTGGTATGTTATTTTATTTTTTATTCCGTTAGTTAATTTCTTTGCTTTAATTGTTGTTTACAATGGAATTTCGAAAAACTTTGGAAAAGGAATAGGTTTTACCATCGGTTTATTGTTTTTACCATTTATTTTCGTTTTAATATTAGGACTTAGTAAAAACATTGTTTACAAAAATGGTGAAGAAGTAAACACCGTAGGTGATTTTCCAAACACAACTAATGATTTTAATTCAGATATGAATGTTAACGCTAATTTAAACGCAAATGATTCATCTGTATATACTCAAAATAACGAAATTAATAATGTTAATGCTCAAAATGAAACCAATGAAACCATTGGGTATGAAGCACCAAGCTTTGATGATAATGTAAGTGTAAATAACAACATGACATCGCCAAACCTTAATCAAACAGGTTATTCACAAGACCAGGTAAACATTAATGATAGCACAACCATAAATAATACCCAAATGAACAACACTAATTTTGCAAATATTAATGATAATACTAATTCCAACGTTATTAATAACGTGGCATCTAACAACCAAATGGAAAATTATACACAATCTCAAACACTTAACCAGAACACTAGCTTAAATAGTGAAACAATTAGTCAACCAAATGCGAATTATATGCCTAATTTGGAAACTAACGTAACTTCTGATAGCATGGTAAATACCACTTCAAATGATACTTTTAACATGCAAGATAACAGTGTAAACATAAACACACCTAACAACATGAATTCATTTGAAAACGTTAGTAACCCAACAACAGAAGTTAATAATAATCCAAGTCAAGTTGTTAATGAACCCGTTAATTCTAATAATGTAGAACAAAACGTTCAACCTATAAATGACAATACAACACAACAGAATACATCATTATGGTCTGATAATCAAAATAACCAAAATAATTAGTATAAACAAAAATGACACAGCAAACAGATTTTCTAAAAAGCATTTTGCTTAAAAGCGAAAAAATAAAATTAATTTTGCAAAGACTCGAAAAAGCTGGGTTAGAAGATTATTATTTAGCAGCAGGGTCAATAAATCAAACAGTGTTTAATTATTTACATAATTATCCTTTAGATAATGGTATTAATGATTATGATATAGTCTATTACGACGATGATGTAAGTTATGAAAAAGAAGATTTAGTAATAAAAAAAATAAATAATTTACTGGCTGATTTAAACATTAAACTAGATATTAAAAACCAAGCTAGAGTACATTTATGGTATGAAAAAAAATATGGTCACGACATCGGTGCGAATAAATCCACAGAAGAGGCTATAAGTAAGTGGGGTACTACCGTAACGTGTATTGGTGTTAGACTTATAAATAATAAACTAATCATTTATGCACCATACGGATTAGATGATTTATTCAACATGATAATAAGACCTAATAAAAAATATTTTATAAAAAAAGATTATGATATTAAAACAAAAAGATGGAAAAGTATATGGCCAAAATTAAACATTATTCCTTGGGAATAGTGTTTTTATGTTATAATAGTTTAGGTGGTAAAAATGAAAAAAATTATATTAGTAGATGGAAATAATTTGTTATTTAGAAGTTATTATGCAACCGCATATCAAGGCAACATGATGAAAACCAAAGATGGATTTCCAACTAATGCATTATATGGCTTTGTCAACATGATTAATAAAATAGTAAATGATGAAAAACCAGAATATATGCTTGTTGCTTTTGATAAAGGAAAAACATTTAGACATGATAAATATGAAGATTATAAAGCCGGTAGAATTAAAATGCCAGACGAACTTAAAAGTCAGTTTCCAATTGCAAAAGAAATACTGACTAATTTAGGTATTAAATGGTTTGAAATAGACAATTATGAAGCCGATGATATAATAGGCACACTAGCTAAAAAAATTGATTATGAAACCGATTATGAAGGTCTAATCATAAGTAGTGATAAAGATCTTTTACAACTTATATCGCAAAAAGTAATCATGAAACTTTTAAAATCAAAAGATTATGTTATGATGTCAAAAGAAACCTTCTTTGAAGAATATAAACTTACACCAGATAAAATGATTGACATAAAAGCATTACAAGGCGATGCATCTGATAATATTGAAGGAGTAAAAGGAATAGGAGAAAAAACCGCTTTAAAGCTTTTACAAGAGTATGGTTCATTAGAGAAAATATACGAAAACATCTCATATATCAAAGGTGCTGTTGCAACCAAGTTAATAAATGGAAAAGAAAAAGCGTTTGAAAGCAAAGACTTAGTTACAATTTATAAAGATGTTCCAATAAACTTCGATTTAAAAGATACTAAAATAACTAATGGTAATTTAGAAGCATTAAAAAAATTATATGAACGTTTAGAATTCTATTCATTTTTAAAAAACATGAAAATAAATAAAGAAAATAAAAATATTAAAGTAATAGAAATAAAAGAAGTAAAAGAACTTGATAATTTAACATCTCCAATTAGCATTTACATCGAATTAGACAAAACCAATTATCATTTAGCATCATTACTTGCCCTTGGAATATACGACGGAAAAAACGTTTACTACGTAAAAAAAGAATTAATAAAAGATTCGATTGAAAAAATAAATAACCTAGATAAATACACCTATGATTTAAAAAAACACTATGTCGTTTTAAAAAAGCTTGGAATAATTTTAGAAAACGTATCATTTGATTCAATGATTTGTGCTTATTTACTTAATTATAACGTAAAAGATGACATTTCATATTTAGGTAATCAGTTTGGCTATGACATACCATTTTATGAAATAATATCAAAAAACAAACAAATAGATACTGACACCATAAAAAAATTAATAAGCCAAAAGGTAATTTTTATTTATGAATCTAAAAACGTATTAGAAAACGAAATGAAAAACGAAGATTGTACGTATTTATTTAACGAAATAGAAATGCCATTATCAATCGTACTTGCCGAAATGGAATATCAAGGCATAAGAATTGACACGGAAGTTTTGAAGAAAATGAATACCCAAATAGATATAAAAATACATGAAATATCTGAAAAAATATATGATTTAGCAGGAGAAGAATTTAACATTTCATCCCCTAGACAGCTAGGTGAGATTTTATTTAATAAATTGCAAATAGGTAAGGGTAAAAAAACAAAAAGCGGATATTCAACCGATAGAACAACATTAGAAAAATATAAAGAAAAACATCCTATAATACCACTTATTTTAGAACATAGAATGCTTACTAAACTTCAGTCAACTTATGTAATTGGATTAAAAAATAACATTTTAAAAGATGGTAAAATTCACACTATCTACACCCAAACATTAACGAGAACCGGAAGACTATCATCAATTGAGCCAAACTTACAAAATATTCCAATTAGAACCACATATGGAAAACTAATTAGAAAAGCTTTTATACCAGAAAAAGATTGTATATTACTTTCAAGTGATTATTCACAAATAGAACTTCGAGTTTTCACTCATTTTTCTAAAGTTCCTAACTTAGTTAATGCATTTAAAAATGATATGGACATTCATACCCAAACCGCAATGGATATTTTTGGTGTCAAAAAACAAGACGTAACGCCATTAATGAGAAGACAAGCAAAAGCCGTTAACTTTGGTATTTTATATGGAATAAGTAGTTTTGGATTATCAGAGGATCTCGGTATTTCAGTTAAAGAAGCAAAAACTTTTATTGATAAATACTTTGAAACTTATAGTGGAATTAAAGATTACATGAATAAAATCGTAAAAGAAGCTTATGAAAAAGGTTACGTAACAACCATCATGAACCGCAAAAGAAAAATAGACGAACTTCATAACACCAACTACG
Source organism: uncultured Muribaculaceae bacterium (assembly GCA_964431705.1). Lineage (GTDB taxonomy): Bacteria > Bacillota_I > Bacilli_A > RF39 > UBA660 > Aphodocola. Next base: position 30,551 of record CAYSJY010000005.1, read on the forward strand.
TAATAAGACAACAAGGAGAAAGAATGGCACTTAATACTCCTATTCAAGGTTCTAGTGCAGATATACTTAAAAAAGCTATGATAGACATTTACAATGAATTTCAAAAAAAGAAAATAAAAAGTAAAATGCTTCTTCAAGTACACGACGAACTAATCTTTAACGTTTTAAAAGAAGAAGAAAACATCGTAAAAGAAATAGTAGATTACTGTATGGATAATGTCTACAAACTAGACGTTCCATTAAAAGTAGATATTCAAACTGGTGATAATTGGTATGATACAAAGTAGGTGATAAATATGCCAGAATTAGCTGAAGTAGAAACAACAAGAAGAGATTTAAACAATGTAATTAAAGGTAAAAAAATTAATAAAGTAGAAGTTTATTTAGATAAAATCGTTTATAATAAAAAAGAAAGCTTTATCAAAGACGTATCAAAAAAAGACGTACTAGACGTCAAAAGAAGAGGAAAATGGCTTCTGTTTGAACTTAATGATAAATATTTAATAATTCATTTTAGAATGGAAGGGAGATTTTATCTTCTTTCCTTGAACGCAAAAAAAGATAAACATGATTATGTAATATTTTATTTCGATGATTTTTCACTTCATTATAATGACCCTAGGCTATTTGGAAAAATGCAGGTAATTGATAAAGATAAAATAAATGAATTTTTTAAAGAAAAAAAGCTCGGACTTGAATACACCGATCCAAACTTAACACCCGATTACTTAAAGCAACGGTTTAAAACACACCATACCGACATTAAAAAAATTCTCCTAGACCAAAGTTATATAACAGGAATAGGAAATATTTACGCTGATGAAATCCTTTTTGAATCCAAAATAAATCCTAGAGCTTACGCTGATAAGCTTACTAAAGTAAAACTTCAAGAAATAATTGATAATACCAAAAACGTTTTTGAACATGCTTTATCACACAAAGGAACATATCCAAACATAGATGGTAAAAGAGGCATTTTTGAAGCCTATTTAAAAGTTCACGGCAGACAAAATAAACCTTGTTATGTATGCGGAACTTTGATAAAAAAAGAAAAAGTTGGTGGACGAGGAACGTATTATTGCCCAAATTGTCAAAAAAAATAATGGATTTGTAAATTGTCTGAAAAAATTGAACATTATATAAATAGCATACAAAGCAACCATACATGGCACAAGTGTAAATTATCTTGACAATTCTTGTCGTTTGTGATACA
>CAYSJY010000006.1:0-29620 GCA_964431705.1 uncultured Muribaculaceae bacterium
AACATTCAAAACTAACAAATTTTAATTTTTTTTAAATTTTATTACTCATTACTTTATCTATAACATAAGCAACACCATCATCATTACATGATTTAGTTATGAAATTAGCCTTTATTTTTAAATCTGGCATAGCATTTTCTACCGCTACGTTTGCACCCTCACCAAAAAACATTGATATATCATTTAAATCATCGCCAATTCTTACACTATCTTTTAAATCAATGTTTAAATATTTAAGTAAGTTTAAAACGGCTTTTCCCTTACTTACGTAAGGACGCGTTATATTTATCCATACATTACCATTTACTTTATATGAATCATCATATAATATTCTACATCTATTTAATATTTTTAAACCATCTATTTTATTTACCTCTTCTATTATTTTTTTTATTATTTCCTTATTTTTATTGGAAACAGTAATCTGACAAATAAGGTTTTCATTACAAAAATATTCTGTTATATCTTTTATTATAATTTCATGTTCATGCTTTTTTTTGTTAACATATACATTATTAACCGTTTCTAATAATATTCTTGTATCATACTTTTTAGCAATATCAAATACTTTTTTTACCAAATTAAATGGAATTTTTTCTATAGAAATTATTTTATCATTTTCATAATCATAGATTGCAGCACCATTATTACAAATAACATATTTACTAGCAAAAACTTTTTTGGAAATATTTATCGTATATGGGATGGTTCTTCCACTTGCCAGTACAAATAAATTACCTTTACTTACGTATTTTTTTATATTCTCAATATTCTTTTTTGATATAACCCCTTCTATAGCAAGTGTTCTATCAATATCAGAAAATATTACTTTTTTCATATAAATTTCTCCTTAAATAAACCAATTACTCTTCTTTTTAATAAGTATAGAAAGTAAGTTACTTAATAATTTAAATAACCTTGTTGAAAGATACATTAAAGGAAGAAGAATTAAAAGAGCGTTAGGACTTAGCCATACAAGTGAGAATATACTTCTTCCAACCGGTGTTAAAATCATTAAAAGAAAAACAATCGTTATTAAAATTAAAAGAACTTTTCTAAGTAAATTAAGTGGTTTACTTATTCTATATATAAGCAAAATAGCAGTATATGCCGTTATAATAACAGCACAAGTTGATGTCTCATCGCTAGATAAATTCATTAAACTTGCGAAAAATACCAAAAGTAAAATATTAATAACCGTTGTTATACCACTTGGGATTGCTTTACTTATGACATTTATAAAAAATTTGTCCTTAACTCTTAAATGATTAGGTTCTAACGCAAGAATAAAAGCAGGAATACCAATTGTTACAGCATTAATTAAGGTCATCTGAATTGGAATAAAAGGATATGTATAATTTATGAATAAAAACAATACCGCAAGAAAGGTTGCATACATCGTTTTTGATAAAAATAATGTTGCGGATCTTTCTACGTTATTAATAGTTCTTCTTCCTTCTTTTACAATCTTTGGCACTGAATCAAAATTTGAGTCTAAAAGTACTAATTCAGAAACGTTTCTTGCAGCATCAGCTCCATCATTAACCGCGATACCACAATCAGATTCCTTTAATGCTAATACATCATTAACCCCATCACCAGTCATTGCAACAACATGCCCATTGTTTTTAAGAGCCTTAATTAACATTCTTTTTTGATCTGGTTTAACACGAGCAAAAATATTATTTTCTTCAACTATGTTATTTATATCCGTATCATTTGTTATTTCTCTTGCATCAAAGCAACCCATCACTTCTATACCCGCTTCTATTGCAACTGACTTTACGGTTGATACGCTATCTCCTGATATTATTTTTATATTTACATCATTATCAATAAAATATGCAATTGTATTAATAGCTTCAGGTCTTATTTTATCATGAATTAAAATTAGTGCAAGAACTTCCTTTTTTTTAGGCAATTGATTATCTTTAATAACACCAGTTTTAACAAGCACTAAAACCCTATATCCATTCGATAATTCATCTATTTTACGCTCATATTTTTTTATTTCTTCATCTAACACAAACTCAGGTGCTCCCATTATGTATGATTTTTCTTCTAAAATCACTCCCGAATACTTTCTTTCAGAAGAAAAATTAACGTTTTTAACCGATTTTACGGGTGATAAATTACCATATTTTTCATTTATGGCTTCAAAAGTTGGGTTTTTATCATTTAAGTTAGTTGAAATAATTTCTAACGCTTCATCTATATCGCTTATTTTATGATTATCAAGAGGGATTACATCTACCACTTCCATTTTTCCTTCCGTAATAGTACCAGTTTTATCCAAACATAAAGTATCTACTCTTGCAAGTGTCTCAAGTGAGTATAAATCTTGTACTAAAACATTATGTTTAGATAATCTTAAAACACTTATCGCTAAAACCGTTGAAACAAGAAGTATTAATCCTTCTGGTATCATTGCAATTAATGCTGCAACAACGGTTGTAACTGCATTCGAAGTAGTATTACCATCTATTGAAAATTGTCTTAACAAAAGTAAAATACCAATAGGAACAAGCGCGATGGATATGTATTTTACAATTTTATTTAAAGAACGCATTATCTCAGAGTTAACCTCTTTTTTCATTTCCTTAGCATCGTGAGAAATAATTGATGTATAATTATCAAGCCCTACGTGAATAACTTTAGCTTTTACGTTTCCACTTACAATAAAACTACCGGATAACACAACGTCTCCTTCTTTTTTAAATATCGTTTTAGATTCACCAGTTATAAAAGATTCATTAACCTCACAATACCCTTCTACTATTTTAGAGTCAGTAACTACTTGATTTCCTAATTCATAAATTATTAAATCATCTATTACAATATCATTTATGTGTATTTCATGTATTTTTTCATCACGAATAACCTTAGCTTTAGAAGCTGATATGATAGATAACTTATCAACCGTTTTTTTAGCTCTTATTTCTTGAATGGTACTAATTAAAGTATTACAAACAACAACACCTAAAAACAAAAGGTTTTTATAAGAACCTACCATGACAATTGCAATACCTAAAACAACGTTTATAAAATTAAACAAGGTACATGTGTTTTCTATTAAAATTTGCTTAATACTCTTACTTGGAGTTGTAGTATCATAGTTTACTTTACCAGCGTTAATTCTTTGTTTAACCTCACTGTTTGATAAACCCGTTTTCATATATTTCATCACACGCTTTCCATTTTATATAATTATTATACCATCTTTTAGCAGAAATAAATATTAAAACATAATTACTTAAAAACATGACTATAATTTTATAATTAAAATATGTCAAAAAAATAAAAAAAAGATAACCTAAAAGCGTTATCTTTAATTTACGTATTTTTCATAAACGTCAAAATCACTAGTTTTTAAGTTGGTTTTATTTAAATCTTCAAATAACTTCTTTTGTTTTCTATCTAATTTAGTTGGAGTAACAACTTTAAATATTACGTATAAATCACCGGTCTTACGTTTTGCAGGACTTTTTAACCCCTTGCCTTTTACGCGTTGTTTTTCTCCTGTTTGTGTACCTTGTGGAACAGTTAATACAACGTTACCATCAAGCGTTGGAACTTCTTTTTTACAACCTAAAGCAGCCTCAGTAAACGTAAGTGGTAAAGTAACGTATAAATCTTCGTTGCTTCTTCTAAATAAAGGATGATCCTTTACTTTTATTTCAATGTATACATCACCATTTGGGCCACCATTTTCACCTACCGGTCCTTTACCTGCCACTCTTAAGTGATCGCCCGTATCAACCCCGGCAGGTACGTTAACAACGATTTTTTTCTTAACACGTTTCTTACCAGTACCTTTACATGACGTACACTTATTAGTATAAGTCTCACCAGTACCTGAACATGTTGGACATACCCTTTGAGATACAAAAGCACCTAATATACTTCTTTGCTGTTCTCTTACATAACCCGTACCATTACATGTCTGACATGTTTTAACACCAGTGCCACCGTGACCATCACATGCATCACATTTATCATCAATGTTTAATTCTACCGTAGTTGAAGTTCCCATTGCAGCCTCTTCAAATGACATTTCAAATAAAACATTTATGTCTGGACCTTTTGTTTTTGTCTTTCTATAAGAGCTTCTACCACCACCTCCTGAGAAAAACGATGAACCTGAAAAACCAAACCCAGAGCCAAATATATCCCTTAGTATATCTGATGGATCAAAATCCTCAAATCCAGAGAATCCACCACCATAAGCGTTACCATTTTGATCAAAGGCAGCATGACCAAACTGATCATACTTACTTCTTTTATCTTTATCTGATAACACCGCATAAGCTTCTTGAGCTTCTTTAAACTTTTCAGCAGCATTAGGTTCTTTTGAAACGTCAGGGTGATATTTTTTAGCTAATTTTCTAAAAGCACTTTTAATCTCAGAATCACTTGCGTTTTTAGACACGCCTAACACTTCATAATAATCTTTTTTATTCATTACTCATCACCTCTAAATTAGTCGTTTTAATTCCTCTAACTTATCTTTAAATACTTTAATTGCATCCTTAATTGGTTTACCACTTCTCATGTCAATTCCAACATCATCTAATATATCTAAAGGAAATTTACTTCCTCCGGCTTTTAAAAAGTGTTTATAATTTTCTAAAGCATTTGGTTTTTTATTTAGTATTGAATATGTTATCGTAATTGCACAAGATAAACCCGTTGCGTATTTATACACGTAAAACGGAGTATAAAAATGAGGTATTCTTTGCCATTCATATCTTATTTTATCATCTAAGATGACACTTGCTCCATAATATAACTTATTTAAATCAAAGTGGATGTTTGATAATAAATCACTAGTTAGAGATTCTTTATTTTTATACTTATCAAACACTATTTTTTCAAATTCTGCAAATAAAGTTTGTCTATAAATAGTCGTTCTTATTTTTTCTAACAAGAAAGTTATATAATAAATTTTTTCATCTTTAGTCTTGGCATTTCTTAATAAATATTCATTTAAAAGCATTTCGTTTACCGTAGATGCTATTTCTGCTAGAAAAATAGGATAATCATGATTAGAATAATTTTGATTTTTAGCAGAATAATAACTATGCATAGAATGCCCAAGCTCATGTGCCATGGTATTAACGGACTCTAAATCACCAACAAAATTCATTAACACATATGGATATGAATCATAACAACCCCAGCTATAGGCACCCGATTTCTTGCCCTTATTAGGATATATATCTATCCATTTTTGGTCAAAAGCCTTTTTTAAATCATTTAAATATTCATCCCCTAAAGGAGCTAATGCTTTAAAAATAATCGTTTTTGCTTCTTCAAAAGTATAAACACCCTTGGGTTTATTTGAAATATCTAAATATAAATCATACCAATGCATTTCACTAATGTTTAATTTCTTTTGCTTTAATTTAATATAATCGTTTAACGCTGGTAGTGCCTCATGAACTTCTTTTATTAAATTATCATAAACGCTTACGTCTATATCATCAGAAAATAAACTAGCATGAATCGGATCTTCAAATTTTCGTACTTTACTAAAGAAAAATTTTTCCTTTACCATGCCTTTATAAGCCGATGAAATAGTGTTAGTAAACCTTTCATAATACGAAAACATAACTTCAAACGCAGATTTTCTTACCTTATTATTTTTACAAGTTAAAAAATCTATAAAATTATAATGAGTTAATTCAACCATGTTTCCATCAGAATCAATTGTTTTACCTAATTTAATATCAGTATTATCAAAATTATAAAACACCTCTTTACCAGTACCAAAAGCATTGGATGCCAATGAAATTATGTTTTCTTCTTTTTCTGATAATATGTGTTTTTTGTTTCTAAATAAACATTCTAACTCAAAACTATGTTCTTTTAGTATGTTACTTTTTTTAATCATTTCTTTTATATCTTGATAATTACTTTTTAATATTTCTGATTCAATAAAAGACAATTTTTCATTTACATAATCATTTAATTCATCTGCTTTCATTGATATGCTTTGATATTTAGTGTTAGTACTTTCTTGATCACGAAGCAACTTAGAATAAAGGTAGACTTTATCAGTTAATCTCAATAATTTGTCATAATCCAAAAAGAAATTTTCAAAGGTTTTAATATCTTTAGTTATATTTCCTTTGTAAAATAATACTTTATTTACTAACTTTTTTACATTTTCAAAATCATTTTCATGCTCAAATTGATCTTTATAAATTTTTGATAAATCCCATTTGTACTTTTCATCTATTTTATCACGCGTTTTTTCTTCTTTATCCATGTGTCTCCTTATTCAAGCATAAAGTTCTAGACATTGCTAGAACTTCACTGCTTTTCTTTTTTTATTTATTTTTTTTCTTCAAATTCAGCATCAACTACTTCTTCATCATCTTTTTTATCGTTACCTGATGTTTCATTATTTGCTTGTTCTTGAGCCTTTTTATTTGCTTCTTCATATACTTTAGCTCCTAGTTGCATTGCTTTATCTTTTAATTTTTCAGTTGCAGCTTTAATCTTATCTAAATCATCTTTTGTAAGTTCGTCTTGTAAGTCTTTAACAAGTTTTTCCGCTTCTTCTTTTTCTTTTTCATCTACTTTATCGCCTAGATCTTTAATAGCTTTCTCAGTGGTAAAGATCATTTGATCAGCTTCATTTTTAGCATCCGCTAAAGATTTTTTCTTTTCATCTTCAGCTTTATTTTCTTCAGCTTCCTTACGCATTTTTTCAATTTCTTCATCAGTAAGGTTCGTTGATGCAGTAATTGTAATAGCTTGCTCTTTACCAGTACCTAAATCTTTTGCTTTAACATTTACAATACCGTTTGCATCAATGTCAAAAGTAACTTCTATTTGAGGTACTCCTCTTGGTGCTGGAGGGATGTTAGTCAATTGGAATCTTCCTAGTGTTTTATTATCAGATGCCATTGGTCTTTCACCTTGAAGCACGTGTATATCAACGGCTGGTTGATTATCTGCCGCAGTTGAAAATACCTGTGATTTAGAAGTAGGTATCGTTGTGTTTCTTTCAATTAAAGTAGTCATAACGTTACCCATTGTTTCAATACCAAGTGAAAGTGGTGTTACATCAAGTAGTACGATATCATTTACATCCCCTGATAATACTCCACCTTGAATAGCAGCTCCCATAGCAACAACTTCATCAGGATTAACACCTTTAGATGGCTCTTTACCAAGTTCTTTCTTGATTAATTCCTGTACCTTTGGAATACGAGTTGATCCACCGACTAATAACACCTTATCGATATCACTAGCCTTAAGGTTAGCATCCTTAAGAGCTTTTCTAACTGGCTCGATAGTAGACTCAGTTAAATCATCAGTTAACTGCTCAAATTTAGCTCTTGTAAGTGTTGTCTCATAGTTAATAACACCATCTTTACCTTGTGCCAAAAATGGTAATGAAATCTGAGTTGTAGTCATACCAGATAAATCTTTCTTAGCTTTTTCCGCAGCATCTTGCAATCTTTGCATAGCCATCTTATCACTTGATAAATCAATATCATGCTCTTTTTTAATTTCACTAACTAGAAAATCAACTATTCTAGCATCATAATCATCTCCACCTAAATGGTTATTACCACTCGTTGATTTAACCTCGAACACACCATCACCTAACTCAAGAATTGATACATCAAACGTTCCACCACCTAAGTCATAAACCAAAATGGTTTGCGATTGTTCTTGTTTATCAAGACCATATGCAAGTGATGCAGCAGTAGGTTCGTTTATGATACGTTCAACTTCTAATCCAGCAATCTTACCTGCGTTTTTAGTAGCTTGTCTTTGAGAATCGTTAAAGTAAGCTGGAACAGTAATAACTGCTTTCGTTACTTTTTCTCCTAAATAGCTCTCTGCAGTTTCCTTTAAGTCAGTTAAAATCATTGCAGAAACCTCTTCTGGTGTATACTCTTTTCCATTTGCTTTAACCTTTTGACTAGTACCCATTAATCTTTTAATAGATCTTATGGTATCAGGATTAATAACCATTTGCCTTTTGGCTGCTCCACCAACAATTGTTTTACCATCTTTAAAAGCAACAACTGAAGGGGTTGTTCTTTCTCCTTCTTTATTAGCGATAACTTTTGCTTCGCCACCTTCTAGTACAGCAACACATGAGTTTGTTGTACCTAAATCAATACCTATTATTTTACTCATATTAAATCATCCTTTCTTATTTTTATTTATTTACCTCGACCATCGCTGGCCTTATAACTTTATCCTTTAAAGTATATCCTTTTTGGAATACTTGTAACACAATATCTTTTTCTTTTTCATCGTCAGTTTTTGTTGTAACAGCTTGGTGATACATCGGATCAAATGGTTTATCCAAAGCCTCTATTTCTTTAACACCAAATTTTTCAAGGGTTTCTTTAAGTGAATTATAAATCATTAAAATACCATCTTTAAACTTTGATAAATCCATGTTTTCATCCGTTTTAATCATCATTGCTCTTTCAAAGTTATCTAAAATTGGTAATATTTCAAGAACTAAATCTTCATTAGCAAACTTTAAAAGTCTTTCTACTTCTTCATCTTTTCTTTTTCTATAGTTTACCAAATCAGCCTGTGCCCTTAAAAACTTTTGCTCTTGTTCGGTTATTTTCTTATTTAATTCCATTACTTCTTCTTTTGTTATTTCTATAGTTTCTTCATTTTGATTTTCTTCTTTTTCATCTTTAGTATTTTCTTTTTCATCAAATACTTCTTCTACTTTTTTATCCTTTTTTAAATTCTCTTCTTTCATATTACCATTACCTTTCTATGTGCTTTTTTATGTAATCTAAAAGTGATACGACTTTTTCATAATCCATTCTTTTTGGACCCATGATTGCAACAGTTCCTTCTAAATCACCTATTTTGTATTTGGTTTTGATAATTGACATATCATCATCAAAATTATTTTCATGACCAATATATACGTTTATATCATTATCATCGGCCTTTATTTTCCTTACCAAACTCGTGTCATCAAACTTGTTTAATAACTCTTTTACTTTCTTAACATTATCAAACTCTTGATAATCTAATAATTTTGTTTTACCCGACATATGCATGTGATTTTTAAAAGAAAACTCATTAAACGCATTATAAAACGCTTGATATAAAGCCTCATGTGATTTAACGTATTTTCCAATTATCGGCTTAATTTCAAACTCTAACTTACTAGATATCTCATCAAGAGGTGTACCAACAAGAAGCCTATTAATTAAATCAACCACTTTTTTAACCTCTTCGGAAGATACGTTATCACCAATGTTTAACTCTTTATGTTCAACATGACCCTTATCAGTTATTACAATTGCAATAACATTATTACTATCCATTGGAACAACTTGAACTTGTTTAAGCTTATTCTCAGAACTAGACGTTCCCAAGACAATTGACGTTAAATTTGTTATATCAGAAATTATTTCCATACTTTTAGTTATAACATCTGATAAAACAAGTTGTTTATTATCAAAAATTCTTTGAAGTTTTAAAACGTCTTCACCAGTCATCTTGCGAGGTTCCATTAAATTATCTACGTAATACCGATAACCATTTTCACTAGGCACCCTACCTGATGAGGTATGCGTTTTTTCTAAAAAACCCCTTTCTTCTAGGTATGCCATTTCATTTCTTATCGTTGCTGATGAACATTTAAGAATGTCACATAGTCCTTGAGATCCCACTGGAATAGCGGTTTTAATATATTCTTCTACAATCAATTTAAGAAGCTTGTTTTGTCTTTCACTAAGCAAGTACATCACCTTCTTTTCTTGTAGTACCGTCACCATTATAATATGTAAGTTTAGCAATGTCAATACTTGAGTGCTAAAAAATATTTAAAAATTATTAAAAAAATAATAGCAACCAACGTTACTATTACTTAATAAAACTAAAGACTTTATCAATTCCAATAATGTATATTACTATAGCAGCAATATCTATTGCCAACAAAATAGAAAGAATAACAATTATAGGTACCTTTTTGCTTTTAGGCATTTTCTCTGTTATTAAATTACTTTGATCATCCGCTGATGATGCTTGTTCTTCATCAGTACTTAAGATTTCTTCTTTATCGTTATCTTCTTTTACTTCATTAGAATTATTAGTTGTAGTACTAGGAGCTTCATCAGTTTGTTTTTTATCTTGAGATTCGTCTGTTTGTTTTTTATCTTGAGCTTCATCAGTTTGAGTTATTGTTAATTCTTCAACATTTTCTTCTTTATTTTTATTATCCATTAGTACTCCTCCATATCATAAACTAATTATACATTAAAAATTATTTTTATTCAAGATTAAAGGCACTAAGTAATCTTAAAATTACCTCATTAGATACAAATAGTAAATCTTTACTAATAAAAACGTTTACTCCATCATCAATTAAAAGTTTTTCATTTACTAAATTTTTATAATTAAAAGCTTTTTCAAACTTAATTTTATACTTATTATAAAAATTATTTTTATTTATTCCCTTTATCATTCTTAAATTAAGCATAACCTCATCTTTCATAAGAGCGTTTTTATCAAGATTTTCTTCATGTATCATCATCTTCCCATTAATGTAATTTTTTATGCTTTTAGTATTATCATATCGTTTATTATTTAAAAAACCAGAAGCTCCTGCACCAAAACCATAATATAAATTATTTTTCCAATAAGTTAAATTATGCTTAGATTCATAACCCGTTTTAGCAAAATTACTTAATTCATAATGATTATAACCATGAGCGATTAACCTATCTATCAACATATAATACATATTACTTTGCAACTCATCGTTTGTTTCGTTTGTTTTTTTTATACTTAACAGCGTATGATCCTCAATTATTAATGAATAGATACTAACGTGTTTTACTTTTAATTTCATTAACGTATCTAAATCTTTTTGTAAATCATTTAAACTTTCATCTGGAAGTGCATACATTAAATCAACATTAACATTATCAAAGTATTTTTGTGATAATTTAATACTACTTACCATATCTTTTTTGTTTATACATCTATTTAAAACATGTTTATATTTTTCATTAAACGTTTGGATACCAATACTTATTCTATTAACTTTATTCTTCTTTAAAAATAAAAGTAATTCATCTGTTATATCTTCATAATTAACTTCAAAAGTAAATTCATAATCATCATTTAAACAAAATACTTTTAATATATTAAACAATTTATTTAAATTATTAAATGAAAGAGAACTTGGAGTTCCACCACCGATATATAAAGTATCTAATAGGTCATTTTTATATTTACTATTTATCTCACGATTTAAAGCATCTAAATAATTACTTACTATTTTTTCATCATAATAGTTTTTACAAAAGTCACAATAAGAACATATATTTTTACAAAAAGGAATATGTATATAGCATGCTTTTATCATTGTATAATCATTCCTTTTTTATCATAAGTTTCAATATATGTATTATAGCAATCATCACAATAACGAATTGTTTTTATTTTATTACCTATTATGCAATTAGGTAACACCGCTAATACACTATCATTTACTAAAGCTTCGTTAAATATCCCACCGTGATCATCTATTAACATTTGGATTATTAATGGTTTTGAATACGTGTTTTCATTATCAATATAATATGCAAAATACATGTTTTCACAATTTAAACTAGGCTCTATAAAATTATAAATCATACTTTTTCTAACGTTATTACAAACATCATATATATAAGAAAAGTAAGGAGCATATACAATTATTTTATCACTATCAATCAAGTAATAACCAGTCATTTTAAAAATTGAATTAGAAGGTATGAACTTTCCTTCTTCTTCATAAAACGTTACGTTTTTTAAATTTATTAAATAAAATTCGTCCTTATTAACTTTATATATAGCTTTTTTATTTTTAAATACTACCACATTATTATCAAAATCATAATTTTTAAAGCTTTCTTTTGATACTTTTGAAGTTCTTATTGGAACAATTACATTCAAATCTTCATCGATTATAGTAGTTGTAACATCAAGCGTCTCATCGGTATTTTCTTTAACACTAATAATAGGCATATACCCATCAATAAACTTTGCTTTTTTTAAATCAATTTTAATAATTTTATCATCATATAATATATCAACCATATTTGGTTTTCTTATTTTTACTTTTATTTTCATATTACCAACTCACTTATTTATTAATCATCATTTACTTTTAAAACTGATAAAAAAGCTTCTTGAGGTATATCTACGTTTCCTACTTTTTTCATTCTTTTTTTACCTTCCTTTTGTTTTTCTAATAATTTTCTTTTACGAGTTATATCCCCACCATAACACTTTGCAAGGACATTTTTTTTAAGTGCTTTAATGTCACTTCTTGCAATTACCTTTGTCCCTATTGCCGCTTGAATTGGAACTTCAAATAATTGTCTTGGAATAAGTTTTTTTAGGTTCTCTACCACCTTTTTACCTCGAACATATGCAAAATCTTTATGAACGATTGATGATAAAGCATCAACTTCCCCGCCATTTATTAAGATATCCATCTTAACTAAATTACTTGTTTTATAGCTATCTAATTCATAATCAAAAGATGCATAACCTTTAGTAAAACTCTTTAACTTATCAAAAAAATCATAAACAACTTCTGATAATGGAAGATAATATAAAATGTTAACCCTACTTTCATTTACGTATTCCAAACTTATGTACTGTCCTCTTTTTTCCATACAAAGTTCCATAACATTTCCAATATACTCACTTGGAACAAATATACTTGCTTTTATAATAGGTTCTTTAATTTCTTTAATTTTTGAATTATCTGGCATATCACTTGGATTATCAATGTATAATACCTCATTATTTGTTTTAACAACTTCATAAACAACCGATGGACTAGTTGCAATTATATCTATTTTAAATTCTCTTTCAATTCTTTCTTGTGTTACATCCATATGAAGCATACCTAAAAAACCACATCTAAAACCAAAACCTAATGCCGCGGATGTATTTGCCTCAAAAGAAAGTGATGCATCATTTAACTTTAACTTTTCTAAAGCATCTTTCAAATCATCATAACGATTAGACTCAGTTGGATAAAGTCCGCAGTAAACCATTGGTTTTATGTGTTTATAACCAGGTAAAGCCTTCGCCTCAGATTTTAAATGAGTAATTGTATCTCCTACTTTTACATCACTTACACTTTTGATAGAAGCACACAAATATCCTACTTCTCCCGCTTTTAACACATCTTTATTTTCTTCTTTTGGAGTATGAATACCAAGACTCGTTACTTCATACGTGCTATCCTCACCAATCATCTTTATTTTATCACCTATTTTAACACTTCCGTTTACAACTCTCATCCATATTACCGCTCCACGATATGAGTCATAAACACTATCAAATATTAAAGCTTGTAATTTATCAGATACACTTCCTTTAGGCGAGGGAATCCTATTTATAATGGCATCTAATAACTCATCTATTCCACTACCCGTTTTAGCACTAGTTAATATTATTTCATCTTCATTAAAACCAAAAGTATCTTTTATCTCTTTTTTTACTTTACTTACATTTGCACTTGGTAAATCTATTTTATTAATAACCGGAATTATAGTAAGATTATTATCTAAAGCAAGATAAAGATTGGCAATTGTTTGAGCTTCTATTCCTTGAGATGCATCAACAATTAATATGGCCCCTTCACAAGCAGCCAAAGAGCGCGATACTTCATAAGAAAAATCAACATGACCCGGAGTATCAATTAAGTTAAGTAAATACTTTGTATTTTCTTTTTCATAAATAAAAGATGCCGCGTTTAACTTTATCGTAATACCACGCTCACGCTCTAAGTCCATTGAATCTAAAAGCTGGTCTTTCGCTTCCCTTTTAGATACCGCACCAGCCCTTTCTAAAATTCTATCTGCAAGCGTAGATTTACCATGATCAATATGTGCAATTATGCTAAAATTTCTTATGTTTTTCATATCCATAGTAATCACCTAAATAGTATTATATCAAATAAATAATAAAAAGTCCTATTTAACTAAGACTTTTTGCATTTCCATTTTCTTCTTTTAAATATTTATCAATGTTATCATCTACATAAAGAAATAGAGATTCTTTCTTTATATTAAGTCCCAATTCTTCTTGATGTACTTCACAATATAAAAGATAATCAATCATCGATCCAAATATCTTATTAATTAAATCAATGTCCTCATAAAAATATAATATTGCAGCTATCTTGTTTTTATCTCCAGTTTTCAAAACATAAATAAATAAATCATTTTTATTTTCTTTACTTAAATCTTTTACATCACGTGCAAAATAATATATATATTGTGCATCATTAGTTTCTATTATTCCTTTTGTTAAAGCATCAATAAAATTGCTCTTTTTTTATACTTTTGTGGGTAATATAAAAGGCTGTATGACAAAGCCGGTTTGAAAAACCGACTTTGTCAACAGCCTGAAGTCTTATAAACTTAAGACTTTTTATTCATCAAAGTAATTAAGCATCATTGCTTTTTTCACTTCTTTTAGTGTTTCTTGTGATTTTTTTCTTGCTTTAATCGTTCCATTTTTTAATATTTCGTATACTTTTTCTGGTTCTTTTGAAAGTTCTTCTCTTCTTTTTCTTATTGGTTCTAACTCTTCTTGTAATACGTCATTTAAAAATCTTTTTATCTTCATATCACCTAGCCCGCCGCGTCTATAGTGATCCTTTAACTCATCTAGGTTTTTATATTCTGGTAAATATTTTTCAAATGAATCTTCTTTACAAAATACATCTAGGTAAGTAAACACAACGTTACCCTCTACTTTACCTGGATCTTCTACTTTAATATGATTTGGATCAGTGTACATGCTAAATACTTTTTTCTTAACTTCTTCTTCTGAGTCTTTTAAGTATATACAGTTACCAAGTGATTTAGACATTTTAGCATTACCATCTATTCCGACAAGTCTTCTTGCGTTTTCATTTTCTGGTAATAAAGCTTCTGGCTCGACTAAAGTATCACCATAAATTGAGTTAAACTTTCTTACTATTTCTCTTGCTTGTTCTATCATTGGTAATTGATCGTCCCCAACTGGTACGATGTTTGCTTTAAACGCCGTTATATCCGCTGTTTGAGATACTGGATAAGTAAAGAAACCAGCTGGAATACTTTCTTCAAATCCTCTTTGCTTTATTTCTTCTTTTACCGTTGGGTTTCTGTGTAGTCTTGCTATTGTTACTAAGTTCATGTAATAAAAAGTTAGTTCGGTTAACTCTGATACTTCTGATTGTATAAAGATGTTTACCTTATTAGGATCTATTCCGCATGCTAAGTAGTCTAACGCAACTTCTAGAACATTATCTTTTACCTTTTTTGGATTATCAAAGTTATCCGTTAATGCTTGTGCGTCTGCTAAAAAAACGTACATCTCATCATAATTACCCTCGTTTTGTAATTTTATTCTGTTTTTTAATGATCCAACATAATGTCCTATATGTAAAGGTCCAGTTGGTCTATCTCCTGTTAATATAATATTTCCCATAATTTAATTTCCTTTCTTAATTTATATTTTATTTGTTTTAATAAATGTATATACACCATCGTTTATAAAACATTTTATCAACTCCTTATAAATAAAAAACTCTCATCCTTCTAGGATAAGAGTTTTATTCTTACTTTTAATGCCACCTAAATACGTACTATCATACATATGTTACATGGTAACGGGTAACCTCCGTGATAGCCTACTTTTATTTTCGGTATCCACTTGCAAGTCCATTTACTAAAACTTATAGATAACTTTACACCAAACAGTTACTCTCTTTGCTACTTGCTTTAGCTACTACTCTTGCTCATTGCTTTAAACATATCACAATTATATATGAATTTACTTACTTTGTCAAATCAAGTTTTAAACGCTTAATACAATTTTCAAAATCACCTTTTACTATTTTTGTAGATTCTGAAATCATTAAGTTTATTGGTTTATCAAAATCTTCTGTGTTATATCCATCACTATCTTTGTATCCGATTTTTTCAATCATACTTCTATCATCATCAAGATAACCGTATAACAATTTACCACTAGCATATGCATATCCCAACTCAAAAGCCGTTCCATCATCCATCGTTTGTCCCCTAAAATCATTTAAATTAGCAACAATTATATCACTTTCATTTATTAATCCTATGTTACCTTTAAATATCTTGTTTGCATTACTTTCTTGATTATCTAAAGGATACAGTCCTATAAAACCATTTGATTTACATATTTCTTTATATTTATTTCCGATGGATACCGCATCATCTTTAAAAACATCAAATCCCGCAATATAAATCTTTTTTAAAATGTTATTATTCATCTTTTATAACTTCCTTATTTATGTATTTATCCATGACGTCCACCGCCACGTCCATGACCACCGCCGGATGAACCTCTAGAACTTCTTGCACCTGGGTTATTGCCTGAGCCGTGTGACATTACGTGTCTTGATGTATGAGATCTTATAAATGCTTCTTTTTGATTAGTAATTACAAGTGAGTCTTTTACATAATAATTATCAGCACTAGTAGCTTTCGTAACCATTTTGTTTTTCTTTACTAAAACAAAAATTATAATAGCGGTAATTATAGCCGACAACACTGTTATAATAAACCAAGGAGCTTTGTATACTTCATATAAATATCCATTTTCATCTACTTTATAATTCCTCATGCTATTTGGAATTCCTTGCTCATAATAAGTCATCATATCATTAATAAAGGTTAACATTCCATTATAATAAGAACCATACGTATCAGAAGAAGAAAAATCATAATACATATTATCTAACGTCATTTCTAACCGTTCGTATGAAAAATAAAGTTGTGCATTGCCAAATGTATATATATTATAATATTTATTATAAGAATTTGTATTCCTAAGTAGTAATACACCACTATAATTTTCAAAATCAATACCAAAATCATTATAATCATAAAAATTAGCAGCATACTCTTCATTTTCTTCATCATTATAATAACTAAAATCATCAATTACGATAACCATATCCATGTTTGTATATGATATAAACTCATCAATTTTTTCCTTTAATAAAGCTTCTTCATCATCCGTTAATACATCAGAAAAATCATATATCTTTAAAGTTTCATCTACCTTTTTTGTATTCAAAACATCATCTTTGTTTTCATCTGTTATTTCCCATTTTTTATTTACACCATAATTATCTAATTGCTCTCTATCATAAGTTGTTACTGTAGCCTTACACGTAGTAATTCCAAAAAGAAAGATTGATAAAATAAATAATATGTTAAAAACTTTTTTCATTTTATTTTCTTCCTTCCTTGCTTCTTTTAGAATTTTTCATTAATAATGAAATTATGAAGAAAAAAATGATAAATAAAATTATTAATATAGGAGCAATATCAATTAAATTGATGTTTAAAAGGTATAAAACATAACTACCTAAAAAACAAATCAAAAAAGATATTATAAATATTATAATCGTAAAGAAAATGGTTCTTTTTACATCTAAAGGAATGTTTCCTATGAACTTACCAGTTTGTCCATTCATTGCAAAAGTATACATCTTATCTTTGTATTTAACATTTACCATCCAAACTGGAAGCATGGCATACTCACTTTTATCTACCACTGCATTTAAAGTGTCGTTTTTAATCATAACAGAAGAATATCCAGTAATGTTACTTCTTAATTTTTCTTTCGCACTTTGAATTACTCTTTTATTAGCTTCTTTTAATCCATCTTCTTTTATAACGTCATATTTTTCCGCATAAAAACCTGATAAATAAGCATGATTATATGGTTTAATTCCAGAATAATCAAATGGCTCAATCGTGTTCATTATATCATCATCAAACCTAGTTGAGGCATCTTGCGGAACGTTAGAAAAAGACATATTTCCACCTAGAGTTACTTCAAAAAAATCTGTTTGTGTATAGCGTACATCACGAACGGTCCAACTTCTTACCCTAGTTGCATCAGCTATAATATCACCGTTAGTATATATATCATATAGCCAAAAAGGAATATAAACACCTTTTATTTTTTCTATGTTTTTTAAGTTACTAAAATCTCTTGGAGTTAATGGTCTTCTTTTTGATAAACTTTTAAATGCTTCTTTTGCATCTTCAATTGTTGTTGCAAAAGGAATAATCTTATCGGGTCTAAACTTTCCTTGAAGCTTACTTTTTAAAATAGCCGTATTACCACAATAAACACAGAAAGTAGCAGCCGTGTTTGAATCAGCAACTATCTCAGCACCACAACTTTCACATTTATAAGATACATATTCATTATAATCATCGGTGTTTTTATTATCATCATTTTTTTCGTCAGTTGATGCGTTATCTTTGTGAGTTTTCATCTCCTCAAGCGTAAATGAACTTCCACAATAATCACATTTCCACTTTCCTGTTTTTGGATCAAAACTAATCGATGCTCCACAAGATGGACACCTATTTTCTAAAGCTTGCTCATCTATTACTTTATTATTTTCATCACTCATGTTAAACACCAATAAATTATCCTAGTTTAGTTCCGCAGTTACTACAAAAATTACCACCGGTAGATTTAGTTCCACAGTTAGGACAAAATTTAAAAGTATTATCATTATTAACTTGATTATTATCAGTTATTGGTGAAGCTTGATTATTATCCACCACTTGTGATGCTTGATTATTGTTAGAAAACGCGTTTTGCATAACCGCAGTGTTCATTCCACCTGATGCCATGTTCATCATCCCAATTCCCATGAAACCAGTTGCAGCACCACCTTCATTTGACGCTGCTTTTTCCATTACGTCAAGTACTCTTCCTTGTTGCATCATTGAATTAGAATTATGCTCGTATTCATCAATTTTTCTATTAGATTCTTCATCTAAGGTAACTGACTCTACCACAAATCCAGTTATTTGAACACCTCTTTTTCTAATTGGTTCATCAAATACTTTTTCATCCATTGCTTTTTTTATTTCATCAGTATTACTAGGTAACTCTAGTACTGGTACCTGATGTTTTTGAGTTCCTAGTTCATTTAATACGTTTTGAAATGAAGCGATTACCTCACTTCTCATTTGTTCATTTAAAACGTCTTTTGTAACTATATCAGCCGTACCTGCATAAGTTCTCATAAACAAAGCAGGATCAGCTATTTTATAAGTATACTTTCCAAAACATCTTACCTCTACCCTAAGCGGTGTTAACTTGCCAGTCATTTGATTTGGTATTGCATGAGAATAATCTTGATAAGGAACTGGTGATGCCGTTCCAAATTTATTATCAATTATTTCCTTTGCATTAATATAAAATACAGCTTGTTGTTTAGCTACTGCACCACCGTAGGTAAATCTTTGCCACATATCTTTAAATACGGCTCCAAATTGTCCGGCAAAAAAAGATGGAGATGTTGATTGATCAAACGTATAAATTCCTTCTTCTGCCGTTGCATCAAGAATTTTACCAGATTCAAATATAACCGCTACTTGACCTGGTGATACCATTATCGCGCTATTTTTTGAAATAACTCCGTTTTCGGTTGTTTTTTTAACCATTAAGGTGTTCATATCCATATCTTCACATGTTATGAAATCTTTCCATTGATCATGCATTTCACTTCCAATGGAACTTATTGCAGCTTTAATTAATCCCATAATTAATACCTCCTATTTCTACAATTACTAATAAGATTTTAACATAATAACAATATTTTTTCAATTGTAAATACTTATTATTCACTTACCGCATCACTTATGCTACCAAATATTTTATTCATTAACCATTTAAAACTATTAGCAAATGTCTTAGAAGTATAAAGCCCAAAAGAAGAAATGGTATTTCCATAATCTTTTTTTAAGTTAACGACGTAGTTTTCTACGTTTATTTCCTTCCCTGCTGCAACATCTTCTTCAAACTGTTTTATTTTTTCTTCAGTAAGATATGTTTTTTCATTATTTAATTTTTCATAGTATCCACCGGCTTGTGCAAAATAAAGTACCAAAAAAGAAAAAAATAGAATCCATAGAAATATATGAAAAAGCTTTTTATAACTTATCATTCAGCACCTTCCACGTATATTTTTATTGCCTGTGATAAAACGCTAATGGTATTTTCTACTTCTTCTTTGGTATTATTTACTGCTCCTACTTCAATTAAGAAAACCTCACTTGATATATCTTGATTGTAAACACCATTAAAACCATCTCCGCCGTGATAAACTAATCCTCTTGATATGTTAGGTACTATTTGTTCTATTATTTCGTTTAATTTATTTGCGTTTTGACTATTGGTTTGATAATTATCATTATCCGTACCAACAACAAATAACACTTTCGCATAATTTACCCCATTATATGTTATCGTACTTATTTCTTTAGATACTGAATCTCTATGAATATCAAAGAAATATTTTAAAGATGAGTATTTTTCAGTAGCTAAATCTAAATAATTTCTCGAAGCTACGTATGAATTATAATATTTTAAACCATTTGTATCTAAAAAGGCTGATATACTTTGTTCTTCCAAGTACGATGATAAACCATAATTATTTAAGTTGTTTTTCAAACTATATGATGCATCATATACGTTATAATCAGCATAACTTTCTGTTTGATGAGTATTATAAATATAAATAATTGGATTATCCTCATCATAAGAAGATATTACAGTCATGTTATTTTCATCATTATTAGTGTTTTTACTTTTGTTTGTGCTACTTACTATTTCTACTTTTTTTACGTTACTATTAAGTAAGTTTATGGGACTGTTAATAATATCACTTATTTTGTTTTTAATTGATTCATTTAAATTGAATTTCACGTAGTTAAAATCATCTTGTAAAATTGATTTTTCAAGTTTATTTTTGTTTAAAAACTTAATCATAAATACATATGTAAACACTAAAAAGAACATAAAAATCATTAATTTTATTTTTAATTTACCTTTTCTTTTTTTTGATTTAAATTTCTTCAACATAATCACCTTAAATAAAGAATATCAAATAAGGATTATTATATTTGTCGAAGAAAACGTTAAATATTATGAATTGAACTATTTATAACGGAGCTAATTAAATCCGTTAATTTTTCAATTACAAAATCAATTTCCTTTGGAGTAACCATTAAATTATATCCAACTGGAGTTAAAACCTCATATACCAATTTTGATAAATCATCAAAACTTAACGTTCCTACTAACCCTAAAAAGGTTTGTTTATCTTCATTTGATACGTTAATGTTTTTATCTAAGTAGTTAATTGGTTTATTAATAAGTCTATCTATTTTTTTATCAGATAATTTCTTATTATAAACAAAGTTTTTTAACATATAATTAATTGTATCTGAAACTATTACTGTAGCAGTAGTTACCGTTGGTACGCCAATTGCAATAACGGGAACGCCAATACTTTTTTTAGATATTTCCTTTCTTTTATTACCAACACCAGAACCGGGCGTAATGCCAGTGTTTGTTACTTGCACACTTTTATTTACCCTTGATATTGAACTAGATGATAAAGCATCAACTACAATAACTAAATCTGGTTTAATACTATCAACCACGGACTTTATAAAATCACTTGTTTCAATTCCTGTCTGTGCGGTTACCCCAGGATAAAAAGAAGATACACACGAAAAATCCTCATCAACGCTTTGATTCATATCAAAAAGATGTTTAGTTACGATTATTTTATCTGCTACCATAGGTCCTAGCGCATCAGCGGTTGAAAATTTATTACCCAAGCCTATTACGCAGGTTTTCATACTTTTATCATATCCAGTTTTATCTAACATCTTTAAAAATTCTTTTTTGAAAACTTTTTTTACAGTATTTAAATTATCAGTATCAGTTACATCAGAAAACTCAATTGTTAAATAATCCCCAGCTGGTTTATTTAATTCGTTTTTTTTATCTAACTTTAACCATGTTACCTTAATGTTTTCGTTATAGCTAACATCTTCATTTAAATTATTAGTATTATCAGTTAAATCAACTAACATATCTGTTCTTATTTCATATTTTTTTAAATCTATTTCATGCATTTTAATCACCTTATTTTATTTTTACCAAAAATAATGATAATTATTGATTTTTTATATTTTTTTTGATAAACTATAAGAAGTTATTAACGCCAGGAGGTGAAAAAATGCCAAATATTAATAGTGCTAAAAAAAGAGTTAAGGTTACTAAAACAAAACATGATTCTAATTTACCAGTTAAAGGAAGTATGAAAAAAGCGGTAAAAAAAGCAAGAACTGAAGCTACCGAAGAAAATCTTAACCTTGCTAATAAAAGAATTGATAAAGCAGTTAACAAGGGAATAATAACCAAAAATAAAGCTGCTCGTTTAAAATCTGACATATCTAAAAAAGTAAATGAAACGAAGTAATTATACTTCTTTTTTTTATCTGTGTTATAATAGAAATGGAGTTGTGTTATTAAAAAACTTTATGAAAGGAATATCTATGTGTTAAATAAAACCATAGATTGTGTAACATAAGCATGAAAAAAAAGAAAATAATAAAAACATTACTTACCGTAGTAATTATCGTTGTATGTTTTTTCATAATAAAAGATAATTATTACGTAGTAGTAAATAAAATTGAATACGTATATAAAAAGTATTTGCAACCTGACATAATTCAAACACTTACCGATTCTTCTTATAGAAAAAAAGTAAATTATGAATATGTTCAAATAAACGAAGAGACAACCATAAAAAATAAACAAGAAGCGATTAACATGATTTATACTTTTTTAGATGCAGGTTGGGAAGAATATACGGTAAAATGTGATGTTGATTATTTAAATTGTATTTCAGATATAAAAGAAATGGTTGAAAATAATACTTATTTAACTGATTTAAGTAATTTTGTTCACCCTTTTAATACTTTTAATAAAATAAACACCACGTTTACATCCACTGGTAAAATAACTTTAAATAAAGAAAATAGATATACAGAAAGTCAAATAGAAGAAATAGAACAAAAAGTAGATGAAATATATAATGAATATTATGATTCAAGTAAAAACATAAAAGAAAACATTAAGATTTTTCATGATTATATAGTGAATAATACAAAATATGATACCTCTAATACAACTGGTGTTTCATCCATTAATTCAAGTACGGCATATGGAGTACTTTTTGAAGGAGTTGGTATATGTAGTGGTTATACCGATGCAATGCAATTATTTTTAGAAAAACTAGGAGTTAAAAACTATCGTATATCTTCAAGTACTCACGTATGGAATTTAGTATACGTAGAAGGAGAATGGTTGCATCTTGATTTAACCTGGGATGATCCAATAATGAGTGACGGTAGTGATACTATATCCTATGATTATTTCTTAATTGATACAGATACGTTATTACAAAAAGAAGATGATGAGCATAACTTTGATTCTAGTATATATTTAGAAGCAGAATAAAAGAAACTAAAAAATTAAAAATTAGTTTCTTTTTCTTTAATTAAATAAGTTTATGATTGAGGCTTTCAAATATTCATAAATTTCTGGATTTACAATATACAAAGTACTAAAAGCTAAAAGCACAAGTAAAATAATAACCATTATGGTAAACCAAACATTAGCACTACGCATTGTTTCTTTATCAATTTTAGAAGGTCTTCCTTGCTTTTGTTTTGCCATATTAACACATCCTTTACTATTAATATAATACAAAAAACATTAATTATTTTCAATATATTTAATTACTTTAGTAACTGTTTTACTAAAATCATTCGCGTCAATTAAAAACCATTTTACATTCATTTGATTATTAAACCAAGTATATTGTCTTTTAGCATAATTTCTACTTCTTTTTTTTATTAATGCTACTGCCTCATCTTTAGTTATTTTTCCATCAAAGTACATATATAATTCTTTATACCCAATCGCGGTATTAATTGCCTTACTATTTATTTTTTTATCATAAAAATTTTTAGCCTCTTTTATTATCCCATTTTTTATCATTTCGTCTACCCTTTTATTAATTACATCATAAAGTTCTAATCTTGGTCTTGTAAGACCTATTATCATAACGTTATTATATAAAAGCTTATTTCCATTTAAGTTTGTTTTTTCATCGTGATTATTTAAAAAAGACTCCATTCTTTGTCTGTTATTTTTATGTATTTTAGTATCTTTATCAATTGACTTAACTAAGTTATATAAATCATCATTAGAATAACAAGAAAAATCTTTCTTATTATGATTTTCAACAAATCTATAATCATATAACAAAGCTTTTAAGTAAAGTCCTGTTCCTCCTACAATTATTACGTTTTTGTTTTCTTTTAACAAATTACCTAATATTTTTCTTGCATCTTTTTGATAATCATAAACTGAGTAATCTTCATTAACGTCTTTAATATCAATCATGTAATGCTTTATACCTTGCATTTCTTCTTTTGTTACTTTAGCAGTTGCAATATCCATGCTTTTATATATTTGCATACTATCTACGCTTATTATTTCTGCGTTATATTTTTTTGCAAGAGCAACTGACATTTTAGTTTTTCCAACACCGGTTGGACCTACTATTGCAAGTATCATTATAATCACATCCTTTTTATTGGTGCGTTTTCGTCTTTATAAATCACGTTTAAAGCACCTATTTTTTTAAAACAGTCATTTAATAAAGATAAATTATACTCATCTAAATTTTCTCGATTATCAATTTTATAAAAGTCACAATCAACTAAACACAATTCGTTATTATAAACTATTATGTTATCAGGTTTTACGTCATTTACCCTTATTTTTTGTTTTGATAATTCGTTAGTTTTTAAAACCAAAGAGTAATAAAGATTATATAATTCACTATCTTCCATAGTTATTTTACCACGTTTTATTTTTTCTAGTAAAATACCAAGTGTTATACCTTTAAAATATGGCATTGTGTAACCACAAAATTCATTTTCTTGGTAAACCAAATCAATTGGTAAAGAAACACCGTTCACCTTGATATTTTTATCTATGATTTCTCTTAAATTTTCTTCAACATTACATTTTTTAATGCGTTCATCACCATTAAATATCTTTATTACCTTATCATCAAAGATATAACAAGAACCAAAATTACCTTTATATCTTGCGTTTGTAATAGGTTTAAATTTATCATACACACTTATTTGAATAGCCATGTTTAACCACCTTTTTCACATTTAAATTTTAGAATGCATGTTTTTATATGCATCAACAAGCGTTTTAGAAGGACACTTTAAGTGATCATTAAATTCGTCAAAAAAATCATCACAAAAACTTGTTTGAAAATAATTATTTAAACTAGTTTTATATTCAAAATCAATATAATATAATTTAAAAAAATATTCAAAACACTCGTTAACAATCTCATAGTTATCTAAAAGAATTGTATCAGAATTGTCTTCTTTCCTATAAAAATCAAGATCATATATTAATAATCTGCCATCAAAAATATTGCAATTACTCGGATTTAAATCATACATAACGATTTTTTTATCAGCGTAATACGATGCTAGAAAATAAGCAAAATACCAAGCACTTTTTATCTCACTTAAATCTTTATTCATCTTTAAATATGATATAGCATTTAACTGTTCACCTTTCATAAATGGTTGTTTATACATTACAAGATCATTATTTTTAACGTAAAATTTATAGGGAATAGCACTACTGTCTTGTTTTATTTTAGAAATATTAATTAAATTATCAATAACATCCTTATAAGTAAATACCACCTTACCAGTTTCACTAGAATCAAGATGAGGATTTGAAAAATATTTTTTTAACACGACGTTATAATCAGTATAACATTGTGCAAAAGAACCTTGATCTAACAATTTGTAATTATCTGATAAAAGAAGTTGTCCATCATGTTTTTCATTAATAAAACAAGTATTACATTCAAATTTTAACTTGTTTATTTGCTCTTCGTTTAACTTCATGACAAATTCCCCCAATACGAGATATTATAACATGAAACAAAGCTATGTCAAATTACATAGCTCTTTTAAACATCTTTTCTAATTCATAATTGCTAAAAAATATCGTAGTTGGTCTTCCATGAGGACAAGTATAAGGATTTTCACACTTTCTTAAATCATCAATTAAAGCTTCCATCTCTTTTAAACTAATATTCATGTTTGCTTTAATAGCCATCTTACAACTTAACATAATCGCAGCTTTTTCTCTAAACTTTTCTATTGAAAAGTTTTTTTCTTCACTTATTAAAACCTCTAATATTTTCTTTATACTTTCTTCTTCGTAGCCTTGCTTTAACCAAGTAGGATGTTCTTTTATGATAAATGAATTAATTCCATATTCTTCAATATCAAAGTGCATGTTTTTTAAAACATCTAGATTTTGTTTTATGATAATAAACTCATTAGATGGAAATTCCAAAACCAATGGAATTAGCATTCTTATGCTACTTTCACTTGGATTTGCAAAAGCTTTTTTATAGTTTTCATAATTTATTCTTTCTTTTGCGGCATGTTGATCTATCATGTATAACCCAAGTTCATTATGACATATTATGTAAGTTCCCTTAGCAAGCCCTATCGGATACATCTCTGGCATAATAACTTTCTTTTTTGATTCATCATAAAAAGCTTCATCTAGTTTTTTATCCTCATTTACTTTTTCTTCTTGTAAATCTTCATTAACGGTTAAAACATCCTCGTCAAATAAAGTGTAATCTATAATATCACTTTCAATTACGGTTTGTCTTTCTAAATTAAGTTGTTGCTCTTGTACGTTTTTTCTTTCAACATCTTTTTTTTCTATTTTAGGAATTAAAAGTGCTTTATCTAGTACTTGTTTAATACCACTTTTAATAAGTTCTTTTAAATCTTCAAAGTTACTAAATTTTATATCTAATTTTGCTGGATGAATATTTACATCAATCAATGATGGATCAGTATTAATATTTAACACAACAATTGGATATCTAGTATCAGGTTTATAAGTGTGATACGCATCATTTATTACCCGATTTAACTCAACGTTTTTCACTACTCTTTTATTAACAAGCGTTACCATATGTGTTCTTGTTGATCTTGTAACCTCAGGAAGAGATACAAAACCATCTAAGTCATAATCATCATTAAAAACTGATATTTTTCTCATATTGCGTGCAACACTTGATCCATATATTTCTTTAATTACCTTAAGTAAATTACCAGAACCATCGGTATTTAAAAGTACCTTATCATCACTTACTAACTTAAATTTTATTTCTGGATACGATAAAGCCATTTTATTGACATATTCGCAAATATTTGCTAATTCATTATGTAAACTACGTAAATATTTTAATCTTGCAGGAGTGTTATAAAATAGATTATTAACTGTTATTTCAGTACCAATCCTTGCATCGGATGGCTCTTGTTTAATTAATTTACCACCTTCAATAACTAATCTAGTACCAACTGATCCAGTTGAGGTTTTAACTTCTACTTTAGATACTGAAGCAATAGAAGGTAAAGCCTCACCCCTAAATCCTAAAGACGATATTCTAAAAAGTCCCATTTCATCATAAAGTTTGCTTGTTGCATGCCTTTGAAAAGCAAGTAAAGCATCTTCCTTACTCATACCCGATCCATTATCTACTACTTTTATAAATTTTGTTCCAGCCTCTTTAATTTCTATTTTAATCTCGCTGGCAGATGCATCAACACTATTTTCTACCAACTCTTTTACCACGGATACGCATTTTTCAACTACTTCTCCTGCTGCTATTTTATTCGCTAAAACATCATCCATCACTTTTATTTTACCCATCTTAATCACCACAATTCTATATGTGTTTATTATATCATGTTATTAGTTTTTAACAAAATATTTTATTTAATTATAATAGAATATATATTTCACTTTTAATAAAAACACATATAATACCAATAAGGAAGGTGAATAACATGAATCAAGGATATCAAACCAATGCTAAAACACCAATTAATGGTAACAATTACGGATATTATCCTCCATATGGATATCCAGTTAACCAAAATGATGAAAGATTAGCCGGTGGATTTGTGTTCCCATTTTTACTAGGAGGAGTAACTGGGGCAGCTTTAGCTCCAAACTTTTACAGACCAAACAGACCAATGTATTATCCATATCCTCCAATGCCACCTAGAAGATGGTTTTAACTATAAAACTAGCCAAGAAGCAATTTCTTAGCTAGTTTTATTTAATATAAATAACTAATATCAACATTACCAGTAATTCCTGGAACACTTCCTTTAGAAGTATATTGCCACATTGAATATGCACCATCATAATTTAAAGTACTATTATATTCTGCTACCCAGTCAACATAACTTTTAGAAATACTTCCTAATCGATTCATAGCATACCA
Source organism: uncultured Muribaculaceae bacterium (assembly GCA_964431705.1). Classification (GTDB taxonomy): domain Bacteria; phylum Bacillota_I; class Bacilli_A; order RF39; family UBA660; genus Aphodocola. The sequence goes on from CAYSJY010000006.1 coordinate 28,319, forward strand.
ACGACCAGAATAAACCTTTACCTTATATAAATTGTTTACGTGATTGCTTACCGTATTAACATAAGTTTCAACTATTTTATCATATAAATCTTTTGATATATCATCAGATGATGCTCCATTAGAACTAGACCAAGATTCTATATCATAATAAATACCTAAAGTTGGTTCTAAATCAAACTCATCGATCATTTGATTAGTAAAATTAGCCTCTTTTAAAGCACCAGTTATGGTTGTAGAATAACTAAATAAATATATACCATAAGGAATATTAAGTCTTTTTATCTCACTTATGTTATCTTTAAACTTCTTATCTAAAGTATCATAATAACCAAGTCTTAATATAACCCCATAACAATCACTTTCATTTGCAAACTCATCCCAATTTATATCTCCTTGATAATAACTTACATCTATTACTTTTATCTTAGTCGTTCCTAAATATTTACCTGATGGAGAAAAATAATGATTAACCCCATCAATGTTTTTTAAACCAGTTACCCTTATATCATTTTCATAATAATAAGTAGCATCATCTTCCTCATAAAAACCATTTTTCAAAGTAACTAATGACTCATCATTTAAAATGGAAACCTCATTATCCAAAGCAGTATCATTTATGATTATATCATCACTAATATCATCTGTTTTTACATCATCTAAAATTGCTTCATCATCAGTTATTTCATCAGTTATTTGGCAATCAGTTTCTAAAGTTTCGTCTTCTTCAACTTCCTCACTGTTTTCAACCATAATTATCTCATCTTCTAAAACAACATCAACTAAAGATGAATCATAACTTTCATTTAATACATTATCTTCACTACTTTCAATTAAATAATTAGTATCTACTTTAGCAACTTCATAAGAATACAAAGATGTACAATCACTATTATCATCATTATTGGTTTTAATAGTACTTTTGTTAGATACCACTTCTTTAGCTTCCTTACTTTTTGTTGCATTACTAGTTACTTCAACTTCGTTATAACATATATAAAATACATCTACCATTGCTATTAAAAAAAGCATAACTGATATAACAATTAGTTTTTTCATAAAACCTCCAGTGTTTAGTATTTACCACTTCCTCATGTTATAATTCTCCGTTTATTTATAAATTACCCTATAAATTATAAAAAAGTGCTTTAAAAAGCACTTTAAACTGATGACAAAAGTCTAAAGAATTTTCTTGCTTAAGACTTTCAATTATACAATAACAACGTTAGCATTAGATTTTATATTTAATATAAAATTACTTGCGTCTTCATCTTTTACGTATATTGTAACGCCACTTGGAACACT
>CAYSJY010000007.1:0-29278 GCA_964431705.1 uncultured Muribaculaceae bacterium
TTCTTATTTTGTTTTATTTTGTCGTAAAAAATGGTATAATATGTAAGGAAGATTTAAGCCATAATAGAAATAGGTGATTAACTTGAAAATTGATGGATTAAATATTAATTATTTAGATTTTGGAAATAAAAAGGGTGATGCTATAGTTCTTTTACATGGTTGGGGACAAAACGTGCAAATGATGCAAATGCTAGGGGAACCTTTTAAGGATAAGTATCGTATTATCGTAGTTGATTTTCCTGGTTTTGGAGGTAGTGATGAACCAAAAGAGGTTATGGGCGTTGATGGCTACACTAGGATAATCGAAAAGTTATTAGGTAAACTAAACGTTAAGAATCCGGTGTTAATAGGACATTCTTTTGGAGGAAGAGTATCGGTTAAGTTTGCTTCTAGAAATGATGTTAAAAAATTAATTTTACTTTCTCCTGCGTTAAGGTCTCATGATAAAAAGGGTATTAGAGTTAAGGTACTTAAGTTTTTAAAGACTATTCCAGCGATTAAGAATTTAGAATCTTGGGCTAAGGATCATATTGGATCTCGTGATTATAAAGCAGCAAGTCCAATAATGAAGAAAGTTTTGGTTGAAACCGTTAATGAGGATTTAAGTTTTGATGCTAAAAAAATAAAGGCTCCAACGATTTTAATATATGGTAATTTAGATAGTGAAGTTCCAGAAGAAGATACAAAGGAATATGAAAGACTAATACCTGATTGTGGTTTGATACTTTATGAGGATTGTACTCATTTTGCTTATTTAGAAAGGCTTGGACAAACGATAAGTATCATAAGAAATTTTATAAAGTAAGGAAGTGTTATAAATGTTTTATGTGAGTTTAATACCGTTTATTATACTTTTAATATATGATTTTAAAAAATCATTACACATGGCACAACAGAACTTATATAATGATGATAAGAGGTTTTTAAAATGGACGATGAATGATATTAAAACTTTAAAGATACCTTTTAGGTGTTCTTTAGTGGTGTTAATAACTTATCTTATATTAATTATTCTTAAATTAGATTCTAAAGTTATAACATCAGTATATTTTTTCTTAGTTTGTTTAATAATACTTATATTAAAGGTAAAGGAAAATAAAACGAGTGATGTTAAGATTGCGTTTAAGCTAACGGCCCGTGTTAAAAGACTTATTTTTACGAATGTTATTTTGTTTTTAATACTTTCGTTTGTACTTAGTTTTGTAAAAAGCATAAACGTTGTTTATTTGTTTTTATTCTTGTATGATTTATTCATTAATTTTATTATTATGTTATCGATTATAATTAATAAGCCGGTTGAAAAGATGGTTTATTTATCGTATAAGAATAAGGCGGTTAAAAAACTTAATGACATGAGGGATTTAAAGGTAATTGGAATTACTGGAAGTTATGGTAAGACGAGTAGTAAGAATATTTTAAGTGATATTTTAAACGTTAAGTATAATGCTTTGCCTTCTCCTAAAAACTTTAATACGCCATATGGACTTATTATCACGGTTAATAACCACTTGGATAAGTTTGATGATATATTAATTGCTGAGATGGGAGCTTATAAGATGGGTGAGATTAAGGAACTTTGTGATTTAGTCAAGCCAAAGTATGGAATTTTAACTAAGATTGGAACGGCTCATATTGAGATTTTTGGTTCTCAAGAAAACATTCAAAAAGGAAAGTTTGAGCTTATTGAAAGTCTTCCTCATGATGGTATTGGCGTTTTAAATGGAGATGATAAACTTCAACTTGATTATAAGTTAAAAAATGATTGTAAGATAATTTGGATTGGTATTGAAAATAAGAACGTGGATGTTCGAGCACTTGATATTAAAACATCTAGTAGGGGAACTACTTTTAATGTCAAGTTTAAAGGTGATAATAAGAAATATGAGTTTACAACTAAATTACTTGGTTATAATAATGTGTATAACATATTAGCTTCTCTTGCTTTAGCAAAAGAGTTTGGACTTAGTATTGATCAAATGAAAAAGGCTGTTTCCGGGGTAAGAAGTGTTGAACATCGTTTGGAGTTAAGAAAAGCAGGAAACATCACTTATATTGATGATTCTTACAATTCTAATCCAGTAGGTTCTAAAATGGCGCTTGATGTTTTAAAACAAATGCCTGGTTTTAAGATTGTTATGACACCTGGAATGGTAGAGCTTGGAGATAAGTCGTACGAGTTAAATAAGGCTTTTGGAATGCACATGAAAGATAGTGCTGATAAAGTAATTTTAGTTGGTAAAAAGATAACTAAACCAATTTTGGATGGTTTAAATGAAGTTAAGTATAATGATAAGAATATATACGTAGTTAAAAGTACAAAAGAGGCTTTTTCACTGGTTAAAAGTTTGGTTGGAAATAAGGAAGCTTATGTGCTAATTGAAAATGATTTACCAGATATTTATAATGAATAGGAGTTGATGTTATGAAAATAAGAGTTGGAGTTTTGTACGGTGGAAAAACAACTGAGCATGAGGTAAGTATAATTACTGCTGTTCAGGCTATGGAGCATTTGAATAATGAAAAATATGAAGTCATCCCAATTTATTTAGCTAAGGATAACGAAATGTACACTGGTGAACCTTTAAAGGAAATAGAAATATACAGGGAGCCAGATCTTTTAAAACGTTATTGTAAAAACGTTGTTTGTTATAATAAAAATGGTGCTTTAGTATTACAAAATAAAAATGGAATATTTAAGAAAATAGTAAAAGAAGTTGATATTGTAATTCCATGCGTGCATGGATATAACATGGAAGATGGGAACATACAGGGTATGCTTGATGTTTTAAACGTACCATACACTGGTAGTGATATTTATGGTTGTACGGTTGGTCAGGATAAGGTTTTCCAAAAGCAAATATTAAAAGAGTGTGGTATTTCAGTTCCGAAGTATACTTGGTTTTATGATAGTGAGTATAAAGAAGATGAACAAAAGATAATTGAAGATGTTAAGAAGTTAGGTTTTCCTGTTATCGTAAAGCCAGCAAGACAAGGAAGTAGTATTGGAATAAAAATTGCAAAAGATGAGGAATCTTTAAAAGAGGCAGTAGAAGATGCAATTAGATATGATGAGAAGATACTAGTTGAGGAAGTAATTTCTAACATGGTTGAATTAAATTGTAGTGTTTTAGGTTCTAATTCGTATTGTGAGGCATCGGTAATTGAGCAGGTAAAGAAAAAAGATGAGATATTATCTTTTAATGATAAATATATTGGAAATGGAAGTAAAAAGTGTGGTAAGATGTCTGGCGCGAAAGGTATGCTTGCTTCTGATAGAATAATTCCAGCTGAAATACCTGATAAGTTGGCAAATCAAATAAAAGAAACTTCTAAAATGGTTTTTAAGGTACTTGGAGCATCTGGTGTTGTTAGAATAGATTATTTGTATGATAAAAAAGCAAAAAAATATTACGTGAATGAGTTAAATAGTATTCCCGGCAGTTTATCGTTTTATTTGTGGAAACCATTAAATAGGGATTATGATGAATTATTGGATGAAATGATAAACATTGCTATTAAAAGGTATAAAAATAAGTTGAAGAAAACGACTGCTTTTTCTTCTAACATATTACAAAATTATAATCCTAATGGTAAGTTGAAATAAAAAAGCTAATTATTAAACAAAATTAATAATTAGCTTTTAATTATTCATCTTCTTCATCTTGAGTCCTTTTATCTTGGTTTTCTAACTTTATATGATCATCCACTTCCTCATAATAATCTTTTCCTTTTTCCATGGTATTTATTTTCTTTTCTAATTCATCATTAACGTTATTTTTTTTATTTTTTTTCTTATTTTTCATAAAAACCTTCCTTTCTTTTGTATTATGGTATGTATTTTTAAAATTATTCATAAATTAATTGAATTATAAAAAGCATGCTGATATAATGATGTTAATGGGGGATATTTAAATGGAAGTAATAAATAGTAATGATAGTATAAGAAAGAAAATTGTAAAGTATTTAACTGATGGTTATGATTATGACAATGATGAAGTAAAGATGAAAATTCGTTTTTTCTATGAAAAAATAAAGAATGATAAAGAGGTTTTAAAACCTTTACTTGAGGTTATGTTTTTAACTTCTTATATTGTTACTAATAACACACAGGTTATTTATCCATTAGATGATGAGGTTTGTCATGAAATGGAGTTTTTAGATTCAATAAATTTTATTGAAGAGTTAATTGGGATGCTTGATTTTGATACGTTTTATAGTCTTTGTCAAGATACCATTTTATTTTATTATCAAGATGATTATTTTAAGAGAAAATGTATGTTAAACTTAGTTGATAATGGTTATTTGTTAACTTCTAAATTCCCAATTTTACTGAATGATTTTATTTGTTATTTAGCGGTTTATAATGAAGAAGAGATATTAGATTATTATGATATGCAAAAAGAAAGTCAAAAAAATGAAAAAGATGCTTTTAAAAACGCGGTTAATCATGGGGTAAAGTCTTTAATTAAAATACAAGAAACGGATATTGATAATTATAAAAAGGTGTTAAATAGTATAGCTTCGCAATACTATAATTATAATAAATATTTATTATTGAATAAGGAATATATTGATGAAGAAAGTAAGGATTTATTAAGTTTAATAGAATCTTATTATGATGATTTCTATAAGGTTAGTTTTGATAATTATCCGATTTTAAAAACGTTAGTAACGGGTTTTTTGAATTATAATAAGGTATCTTCAGATGAGAAAAAGAAGATTGATGATTATCTTTCTAAAAGTGTATTTAATAAATCTTGTTTGAATAGTAATCCTAATGCTAGGGTAAGGAAAATGTTATTTGATTTGTTTAACGGGGTTGATTTGTCAGATGAAAACGTGCTTGATAATTATAAGGATAAATTAGATTATTTAAAGAATAATAATGTTTTTGATTACGTTATAAAGGTACTTTATCTTGATACGTTTACCCTTATTTATGATTCTTATGATTGTCTTCCAAATGATAAGGATAATATAGAGGATTTTAATTACATAAAGAGTTTTAATAACATAAGTGATTTTAAGAATATGTTATTAGAAGATGATTATGTTCTTTTGGATTATATTTGTAATTCAATTTGTTTTGATAGTTATCCGTTTTTATCAAAGAAAATGATTTATTTAAACATGGTTAATAATAACATTTTTAATGATTTTATTTCAAGTGAATATCAGTATGATTTATTAGAGTATAGTAGGGATTATAACATTTGTGATGCTTGTATGATATATGATGAGTGTCTTATGGACTATGATGATAAGAAAAGCGCTTATGATGTTTCTTGTTGGAATCTTCATGAGGATTTATTTGAACTTAGCGTTATAAATGAAGATAATTATAATGATGTCATTTATGATATTTGTAATATGGTTTATAAGTATATTAAATGGAGTATAAAGGTAAATGGTACTGATGATGAAATGATAAAGATAATAAATCACATGGAAAATCATTTTGATATATTTTTAGATGAGATTGAAGATGATATAGATAGAAAAATGAGAATTTATCAATTGTTTTATGATTATGTATCTTTAAGTAGCTTGAATAAGGCGAGGGTTCAAACGTATTATGATAAATTAAAGAAAGCTGGTAAGGTAAAAACTTTGAATAAAAAAAATAAAAATTCCTAAATGTTAGGAATTTTTGTTTTTCCATATTGGCGGAGTGAGAGGGATTTGAACCCTCGCGCCAGTTACCCAGCCTACACCCTTAGCAGGGGCGCCTCTTCAGCCTCTTGAGTATCACTCCGTCTGACAAAATTAATTTTACACTATATTAATTAATTGGTCAAGTAATTATTCTTTATAACCTACACATTTTTTAAATAAATTAATATCTATTTTGTTATATAAAATGTTAAATACTTTAGGTGATAAAATCTTTTTTGCTAATAATGGTAGAATAAAACTTAGTACGTATACTAAAATTATTATAATAATAGCGCTTAACGTGCCAGGATTATCGTTTACGGTGTTATCAAATCCGTTCATGATGCACATAGCAACGAAAATTACCATTATAATTCCTATTATTGGAGCTACATAACTATATACCATTCTTATTATGCCACTTCCAATCGTGCAGACATAAGCGGTTATTATAATTATTATTTTAATAAGCCAGCATAAAAAACTTTCTAATAAAACACCTATTAATCCAACTGTTTTTCTTAGTTTGCTTTCCGTACTGTATTTTAACCAATCTTTTAAGTATTGCCACTTGGTTACTTTAACTTCTTCATATACAGTACTTGTTTGACTTGCGTTTTCGGTAGCTTTTTTTCTTTGGGTGTATCTATTATAATTTTCTTCTATTTTATTTTTTAAATATTCATCATAATCTTTTCTTTTTAAATCATCTAATAAGATTTCTTTAGCTTCATTAATTTTAGTAGACATAACTACTGCATCACTTGATTTGTTTAAGTCAGGATGCCATTTTTTCATTTGTTTTTTATATGCTTCTTTTATTTCTTCTTGACTGGCATCTTGTTTGACACCTAAAAGTTCATAATAATTTAAAGTGGTATTCATGATAAGCTCCTTTACTAATATAATTATATATTAAATTAAAAATATTGTAAAACAAAGAAGTTATGTTTTTTTTGTTTCTTATTTTTTCGTTTAATTATGCAAAAGCCGGTTTATAATTATGACTTGAATAATTTTTTAAAATGGAGAGTTAATACTTTTACTGATAAAGTATGTTAAAATAAATAAAGTAATATTTACTATAAAAATATCTAATGAAGGATTTATCGAAGTTTTAAAGATTGTATAAATACAATAAATGTAACAATATGTGCTTAAAAAATTAATAAAATTCAGTATGTAGGGATTGATTAATATATGATTGTTTAATATTTATAATACTACGTATAATTATTAATGTAGATTTATATGCATCAAATATATTGTTAATTGCATCATTTTATGATATAATGATGCAGATGAAAGGAGACTGATGCAATTTGAGAAAATTTAATTTAATGGATGAATATAACAGCATTATATCTAATAGTAATATTATTAACCTAATAAGTAAAATCCATGAATATAAGGGTAAACAATCATATTTATTAGAAACTAAAAAAGATACTTTAAAAACTTTATTAAAGGTTGCTAAAATTCAAAGTACTTCTTCATCAAATAAAATTGAGGGTATTTATACAACTGATAAAAGAATAAATGAAATAGTAAATAAAAAACTAGAACCTAAAAATAGAAATGAGGAAGAAATTGCGGGTTATAGAGATGTATTATTTTTGATACACGAGAATCATGATTTTATAGATATTAATAATAATGTAATTTTACAATTGCATAGGGATTTATATAAGTATACTGGTTACAGCTATGGTGGTAAATTTAAAAATTCACAAAATTATATCGAAGAAACAAATGAACAAGGCGAAAAGAAAGTAAGATTTACGCCATTATCCTCTTTGGAAACACCTATTGCAATCCAAGATTTATGTAAGAGTTATAATGAATTAGTTAATAATGAATCTTGTGATTTATTAGTATTAATTCCAATATTTATATTAGACTTTGTATCAATCCATCTATTTAATGATGGTAATGGAAGAATGAGTAGATTATTAACTTTGTTATTATTATATAAAGCTAATTATCTTGTAGGTAAATATATAAGTATTGAAAAAATAATTGAAGATACTAAAGATAGTTATTATGATGCATTACAAAAAAGTTCAGTTAATTGGCATAATAATGAAAATGATTATTCTTATTTTGTAGAATATTATTTGGGAATAATATTAAAAGCTTATAAAGATTTTGATTCAAGAGTAAGTATTGTTGAAAACAAAAAAATAACATCCTATGATAGAATTGTAAGTATATTTAAAGAAAATATTATTCCAATTAATAAATCGTTCATAATGGATAAATGTCCTGATTTAAGTGAAACCACAGTAGAAAGATTGCTAAATAGATTATTGAAAGAAGATAGAATTGTTAAAATTTCGGGTGGAAGATATACAAAGTATAAATGGAATAATTAATTAAATTAAATACTATTTATTGGTTAGAACAAATTTTATTACATAATAAAAGGAAAATAAATTATACAATTTTAATCCTGTTATAAAAACGGAGTTAACATAAAATAAGTTTTTATTATTAATTATATATTAGCAATAAATAATATTGTAATAATAAATTTATAGGATTTTCATTCACTGTTCTAAACACGACTATAATATTTCGCTTAATTATGCAAAAGTCGGTTTATAATAACAATAATTTATAATTATGACTTGAATAAATTTTAAAATATTGTATAATGGAATTGACGTTTTGCAAAAAATCTATATATTTTTATACCCACTACATAGAAATATGTGGTTTTTTGCGTTGTATGAAAGGAGATGAACTTACATTGGCTTTATCTAAAGAAGGTCTTATAGAAGAAAAACGTTATCTTGATCATGCATCTTCTGTGATATCACAAAAACTTGATGATTTAGGAAAGGAGATTAGTGTTAAACAAGAAGAATTAACTGAGTTTCGAAAGGTTTTATGGGAAGATAAGGGAAGTATTGATGAGGTTGAAATGACAACTGGACTTATGAATTCGGAGTTTGAAGCGGGTTTTGTGCTTATGAAAATGGAGTATTACAAGAAGCTTCTTAAACTTAAGTATTCGCCTTATTTTGGAAGGATTGATTTTAAAGAAGCAGATACTCATAAAGTGTATAAAGTATACATTGGACTTGCTGGAGTGGAAGAAAATTTAAATTACATTATCTATGATTGGAGAAGTCCTATCGCTGGGATGTTTTATGATTATCCAGTAGGACCTAGTAAGTATGAATCACCAGATGGGTGCGTGTTTGGAAACATACTTTTAAGAAGACAATATAAAATAGAAGATAATAAAATAATAAGAGCTTTTGATAGTGATTTAAACGTGGTGGATGAAATGCTTCAAGAGGTTTTAGATGAGAATTCATCAGATAAAATGACGAACATTGTAAATACTATTCAAAAAGAGCAAAATGAAATAATTAGAAACGTTCATGATAAAAACTTAATAGTGCAAGGAATAGCGGGATCTGGAAAAACGTCTGTTGCGCTTCATAGAGTAGCTTTTTTACTTTATAAAATTAAGGATTTAAAATCGGCAAACGTTGTTATTTTTTCGCCAAATAATGTTTTTTCTGAGTATATTTCTGATGTTTTACCACAGTTGGGTGAGGATAATACAAGAGAAACAACTTTTATAGATTTTGCACAAAGTTTTATTAAAGAGTTTAAAGAAACTGAAAGTTTTACATCTTTTATTGAAAGGTATTATACTAAAAAGGATGAAGATGTTTCGTTTACTACTTTTAAGTTAAGTGATGAAATGATTGATGTAATAGAAAGTTATGTAAAAGAAATAGAAAATAATATTAAAATAATTAATAATGTCCAAACTAAAATAGATATCATTGATAAAGAGTATTTAAATTATATTTTAAAAGAAAGATTTAGTAGATTACCTCTTTTTTCAAGAATAGAAAAAATGGCTGAACATTTATGTGATAAGTTTAAATTAAGTTATGGGAAGAATAAAAAAAGTTTTATTAAACTAATTAAGGATAATTTAAATATAAAACCAAATTTTGTAAAAATATATAGTGACTTATATCAAAGTAATAGTTTTAAAGAGAAATATCATGGTATTAAAGAAATAAAGCTAAGTAGGAAAAAAATAAATTATGATGATTCGTTATGTTTTATTTATTTAAAGGGTTTATTAACTGGCTTTCCGTATAGTAACTTAATAAAGCAGGTAGTAATTGATGAGGCACAGGATTATAACATGATGCAGTATAAAATAATATGTAATATATTTAAAAGGGCTTCATTTACGATTTTGGGTGATGTTAATCAAACCATTAATCCTTATTATAAGTATGATACTTTAAAGAAAATAGGTGATATTTTAAATGATAGATGTAGGTATGCCGAGTTAAATAAAACTTATCGCTCATCTCCAAACATAATTAGTTATGCAAATAAAATTCTTGATTTAAAGCATGTGAGTGCTATTAGAAATTCTAATAATGTACCAGTGCAACATAAAAATGGTATCTCGAGTTTGAAAGATGATGTTAATAACTTAAAGAAAAAATATAAATCGGTTGCGATTATAACTAAAGATGAAGAGGAAAGCATAAAGGTTTATGAGTATTTAAAAGATGATGTTAAAGATATCTCTTTAATGAAAGATTCTTCTTTAGGTTTTAATAAGAACTTAGTTGTTGTTCCAAGTTACTTATCTAAGGGGCTTGAGTTTGATAGTGTTATTTCTTATACTGATATAGATAATAAATATAGTTGGAATGAAAGATATTTATTTTATGTTGTTGTAACAAGAGCTCAGCATGAGTTAATAATTTATAATGCTGGAGTTACGTTTTAGCTTAAGAAAGATTATTTTCTTGCTTTTTGTCTTTCTTTTTAGTACACTTAATTAGTATTGGAGGTGCTTTAAAATGCTTTTGGTTAATAATCTTAGTTTGACTTTTGGCAAGAGAAATTTGTTTAAGGATGTTAATTTAAAGTTTACTGCGGGTAATTGTTATGGTGTAATAGGCGCTAATGGAGCGGGTAAATCTACGTTTTTAAAGGTTTTGTCGGGTGAGGTTGATTCGACAACTGGAGAAGTAGTAATAACTGATAATGAAAGAATATCAGTCTTAAAACAAGACCATAATGCTTATGATGATAAAATGGTAGTTGAAACGGTTATCATGGGTAATAAGAAGCTTTATGATATCATGAAAGAAAAAGAAGAAATATATAAAAAGGCTGAATTTACTGATGAAGATGGAATAAGGGTAGGAGAATTAGAGGCAACTTTCGCTGAGATGGATGGTTGGCAAGCGGAAAGTGATGCAGAGATACTTTTATCTGGTCTTGGTGTTGATAGAATGTATTTTACTGAACTTATGAAGAATCTACCCGGTGAGGATAAGGTAAAGGTTCTTTTAGCTCAAAGTTTATTTGGTAATCCTGATATTTTGATTTTAGATGAACCTACTAATTACTTAGATATTAATGCTAAGATTTGGCTTGAAAATTTCTTGCTCGATTTTAAAAACATGGTAATTGTAGTATCTCATGATAGACATTTTTTAAATAAGGTATGTACTCATATTTTAGATATTGATTATGGAAAGATAAGATTGTATGTTGGTAATTATGATTTTTGGTTAGAATCAAGTGAGTTAATTCAAAAACAAATGCGTGATTCTAATAAAAAGAAAGAAGATAAAATAAAGGAACTTCAAGAATTTATAAGAAGGTTTAGTGCTAATGCTTCAAAGTCAAAACAAGCAACATCAAGAAAAAAGTTACTTGAAAAAATCGAACTTGATGATATCGTACCATCATCTAGAAAATATCCATACATTAATTTTGAAACTGAACGGGATTTGGGTAGAAACGTACTAGAACTTAAGGATATTAGTATAAAAATAGATGGTAGCTACGTTTTAAAGAATTTAAATTTGACGGTTAATAATGGTGATAAAATAGCTTTTGTAGGTAGAAATGAACTTGCTAAAACAACTCTTTTTGAAATAATAACCGGTAGGCTAAAACCAGATACTGGAACCGTAAACTGGGGAGTAACTACGGATTTTTCATATTTTCCAAAGAATAATGATGAGTATTTTAAACAGGATGTTAATTTAATTGAGTTTTTAAGACCATATTCAAAAGAAAAAGATGAAACTTTCTTAAGGGGCTTTTTGGGTAGAATGTTATTTTCAGGAGAAGAAGCACTAAAAAGTATAAAGGTTTTATCTGGAGGAGAAAAGGTAAGACTTATGTTTTCTTTAATGATGCTTAAAAAAGCTAACGTAATAATACTTGATGAAGCCACTAACCATTTAGATATGGAATCTATTACTTCTTTAAACAAAGCGATGAAAAGCTTTAAAGGGGTATGTTTATTTTCTTCTTATGATTATGAACTTGTAAACTCGGTTGCAAATAGAATAATAGAATTTAAAGAAGATGGTAAGTACGTTGATAAAATGACTACTTATGATGAGTATTTAAACGTAAAATAAAAAAGTTCTTAACATTTGAATGTTTTCATACAATATATTGGTGATTATTTTGCAAGATCCGATTATTGTGATTGAAGATATTAAAAAGGCTTTAGAAAACGTAATAGAAAGTGAAGATATAAAATATTTATTCAATATTGATACCACTGAGTTATTAACCCTTTATAGTTCTGATTTTTGTTCGATACTTTTAGCGTTTTATCCATCTGCAACCATTATGTTAAATAAGAATTTTAAAACATGTGCCCTAATGATTAGAGGAAAGGTTTACAATGCTAAGGGATTAGTTGAACGAAAAAATTACTTTATCGCTGATGATGAAGAAATTAATTTTATAAAATTCAGTTTACCAAAACTATCAGATTATGTGTTTGATAAACTTAATTGTTACTTATTTGATGAAAAAGAAAAGCCCGTATCGTATAATCTTAGGAAATATATACACTAAGAAACACTTTTTTACGTAAACAGATACACCATTATAAAGTGATGGTGTATTTTACTTTCAACGTTTTTAAACGATGCTTAGTGTTGTATTTTACAAAAAATAATAAAAATTTTGATTTTGTAATTTAGTTTTGGATGTGTCTTGACTTAAATGGAAATTTAGTGGTATTATATCATTGTAAAAGATAGAAGGAGGAAATATAAAAGTGGAAAGACAAAGAAAAATAAAGGTAATGTCAGTAATAGCATTAATAGTAGCAGTACTAGGTCTTACGGTTGCGTTTGCAGCGTTAAGTACAACACTTACTATAAACGGTTCTGCAACGATTAACGCATCAAGTTGGAGTATTTATTTTACAAATTTACAAGAGGTAACTACAACTGGTGATGCAGAGGTTACAACTGCACCAACCTTAAATAATACGTCATTTACTGGGTTGGTAGTTAAATTAACTAAACCAGGAGATTCAGTAACTTATACTTTTGATGTTACAAACGCTGGTGATATTGATGCGATATTAAGTTCGTATACAAAAAATAATCTTTCATGTACCGGTGGTGCTGATGCTAGTAGTGTATGTAGTGACTTAGAATATACCCTAACTTATTCTGATGGTACTGCTGTTGCACAAAATGACACTTTAGATTCTAATGAGACCAAGACTCTTAAACTTACGTTATCTTATAAGGATACGGCAATTTCTCTTCCTGAAGAAGCAGTTACGGTGTCTGGTTTAAGTATTACCATGGTTTATGGACAAAACTAATTGACTTTTATTTAAAATTAAATTAAAATATTATTGTTAACGAAGAAGGCTTATAAAAAGTAGTTAATAATAATATTTTTTTTGAAGAGATTGTGCGGACTGGTGAGAGTACAAAGTATGTTATTAATGAATTACAAAGGCTAGAGTTAAATCGCTTAAGACACGTTAAAATCTTACTTGAGTGCTAGAAATGTTTTTTCTAGAACAAAGGTGGTACCGCGGATTATAACAGTAATTCGTCCTTTAATGGATGTTTTGCTGTTTTTTATTTTTTATAAGGAGGAATGTTTTATGACTTTATATGAAGATTTAAAATGGAGAGGTTTAGTACAAGATATATCTGATGAAAAATTAATTGATAAGTTAAATAATGAAAAATTAACTTTTTACATAGGAACAGATCCAACGGCTGATTCTATGCATATAGGTCATTATTCATCGTTTTTAATATCTAAGAGGTTAGCTATGTATGGACATAAACCTATTTTACTAGTTGGGGGTGCAACTGGTCTTATTGGTGATCCTAAGCCAACTTCTGAAAGACCAATGATATCTAAAGAGGAAGTTGAAAAAAACTTTATTGGACTAAAAAAGCAGGCAGAAGAAATATTTGGTTTTGAGGTTGTAAATAATTATGATTGGACTAAGGATATAAACGTAATTGATTTTTTAAGGGATTATGGTAAGTATTTTAACATTAATTATATGCTTGCTAAAGATAAGGTAAAATCAAGACTGGAAAGTGGTATTACTTATGCTGAGTTTTCTTATATGATACTGCAAGCTTTAGACTTTATGCATTTATATGAAACAAGGGGTGTTACGCTTCAGGTTGCAGGTTCTGATCAATGGGGTAACATAACATCTGGAATTGAGTTAGTAAGGAAAAAATTAGGTAAGGAAGTATATGGGATGGTAATGCCTTTGGTAACTGATTCTAATGGGGTTAAGTTTGGTAAAACAGAAGGTAATGCCCTTTGGCTTGACAAGAATAAAACATCGTCTTATGAGTTATATCAGTATTTAATAAACTTAGAAGATTCTATGATAATTGATTATTTAAAAAAGCTTACTTTTTTATCTAAAGAAGAAATAGAAGATTTAGAAAAGAAACATAAAATAGCACCAGAAAAAAGAGAGGCTCATAAAGCTTTAGCTTGCTGTGTAATAACTGATCTTCATGGTAAAGAAGAGTATGAAAAGGCGGTAAGGATAAGTGAGGCTTTATTTAGTGGTAATGTAAAGAGTTTAACAAAAGATGAGATATTAATGTGTTTTAAGGACGTTTCATCATTTTATGTAAATGAAAACGTTAAATTAATTGATTTGTTAACGGAAAATAACGTTGTATCATCAAGAAGAGAAGCTAGGGAGTTTTTAAGTGCTGGTTCTATTTCTATTAATGATATAAAGGTATATGATGAGAACATGATAATTAATAGGGATATTGCTATTGATAAAGAGGTATTGGTTATTAAAAGGGGTAAAAAGAAAAATTATATTGCTTTAATAAAAGATTAAATGTGTTAGGTATTACACTTATAATAAAAGGTTTTGTAATGATTAACACATCAAGTTGAGATATTTATTTTATAAAGATATGGCAACTTTTCTTTCAAAAGAAGTTTGGTATTACCATGGTTTATGAACAAAACTAATTAACTTTTATTTGAAATTAACGTGCCATATTTTTATGGTAATTTAATTTAAAACATGTTATAATTATAATCGCTAAATATTAAAGAAAGGAGGGAATGTTATGAGTAAGATTAATATTTTCGCACTAGGTGGCCTTAACGAAGATGGTAAGAATATGTATGTTATAAAGGTTGATTCTGATATTTTTATTTTTGATGCCGGGTTAAAGTATGCTTCTGATAAACTTTTAGGGGTTGATTATATAATTCCTGATTTTAGTTTTATAAAGCAAAATATTAAAAACATCAAGGGTTTATTTATAACTCATGGTCATGAAAAAAACATGGGTGCAGTTTGTGATATTATAAAAGAGGTTCCTAGGTTAAAGGTTTATGCAACAAAGTTTACGGCAAATATGTTAAGAAAAGAATTAGAAGATAATAATATTAGTTTTAGGAATTTAGTTGAGATTGATCCTTACAAAAAGATTAGTTTTGGTAGGAACAGTATTTTTCCTGTTAGGCTTACTCATTCTATACCAGATAATGTTGGTTATGCTTTAAATACTAAGGATGGAGCGATTTTTTATACCGGTAATTACGTGTTTGACGCAACCATGTTAGGGGCTTATAAAACTGATATAGGAAAGCTTGCTTACATTGGAAAGCAGGGTGTTTTATGTCTTTTAGGTGAGTCTTTATATGCTGATAAAACTGGATACACGTCTCCTAAAAATCGTGTTTCAAAGTTAATTCGAGACACTCTTAATAAAACGGAAGATAGAATCATCGTTAATGTTTTTACAGCACACGTATCAAGGGTAGAAGAGTTGTTTAACGAAGTTTCTAAGACCACTAGAAGAATAGTTATAATGGGTCATAAGTTACAGGGCATTATAAATGACATAATAAAAAATAATTATATTAATTTTGATACGGATAGAATTGGTGATTTAAGTAACATAAATGATAAAGATGCTGTTATTTTAATTTCTAATGAAAGAGAAAGACCTTTTATGAATTTAAACAGGATTATAAACGGATATGATAAGTTCATAACGTTAAAACCTAGTGATACAGTATTTTTTATGGAACCAATAAATGATTATAATGAGAAGCTTGCGATAAAGGTAATTGATGATTTATCCAAATTTGGCGTATCGGTTGTTACGATGTCAAAGAAAAACAACCTTTTACATCATGCTTCAAGTGAGGATATAATGCTTATGCTTGACTTAATGAATCCTAAATATTATATGCCTGTTATTGGTGAGTATCGGCACATGGTTGCTAATGCAAATTGTGCTTATCACATAGGAATGAAAAAAGAAAATATAATATTAAAACAAAATGGTGATGTTGCAACTTTTATTAATGGTAAGTTAAAAAGTATTAATGAAAAAGTTAAAGTAGATGACATTTTAATTGATGGTACATCATCTAAAGATATTGGTGAATTAGTTCTTAAGGATAGAGAGTTATTATCTGATAGTGGAATAGTTATCATCTGTTCTACTTTAGATAAGAAAACCAAGGAAATACTAGCTTACCCTGAGGTTTTAACAAGAGGTTTTATCTACGTTAAAGAAAATACAGACTTAGTTGAGGAAATGAAGAAAATCTCGTTAGAAACGATAATGGAAAACATTGATAATAATTATGTTGAATATAATAAAATAAAGGTAAACATAAGGGAGCGATTAAGTAAGTATTTGTTTGATGAAACCGGTTGTAAACCTATGATTATAACGGTTGTGCAGGAAGTGTAGAAAAACACTTTCTTTTAATTTGATTTTTATGTTATTTTTTGGTAACATTAATTTAGATATGATAGGAGGCAATAAACATGGGAGAATATTATGATGCTATTGAGGGCGATCTTGAGCCCGGTGAGAGAGTTGTTGTACCTGATTATTATAAAGAGCTTGGTATACCTAGAGGCGCGACTAGAATGGAGTGTGATAAACTTTTACAAAAACTGATAAAAAAAGCTAAAACACCTAAGCAAAAAGCATATTTGGAAGCGGCTCGAGATTATTTGGTGGAAGATAGAAAAAGGTATGATAAGCGATTAAAAGAACAAGAAAAAGAAAAGAAGAGAAAAAAATTTAAGGTGTTTAGGAACCCAAAGGGATTTAGGAACGCAATTATAATAGGTACTGTAGCCGCGATTAGCCTAACTAGTGCAAGTGTATATGTAAATAAAAAAGAAGAAGAAAACACAAATAGTAATGTGTGTGTTGTGTATGAAATTCAAGCTGGAGACACTAAAAACGAATTAGAGGAAGTTTACGGACTTAAGGACATTTATTTTGTACATTATGAGATATCCGGGTTTCAAAGGCAACAAGCAGCTGGTGGGGATACTAGTGGGTTCTTGGCAGTTGAGGATATGATAATTGCTAGAACAACTCTTGAAAACGCAGAGAAATTTGTAGAAGAAGAAGGCGCTCAGATAATAACTATAGAAGAGGCTCTAGAACGTTCAGAAACAAGTTCGCTTTCGGGAGAATTTAAAAAATACGCTGAGGGTGATTCTACGTTTGTATTTTATGTGCCAACTAATCAAAAAACGATTGGATAAGGGTAATTATTAATTGCTCTTTTTTATTTTTCTCAATTTTTTTGTAATATTTTCTTATTTTGTGCTATAATTAACGAGTTAGTAAAAAGAAGGTGTAAGTTTATGGAAATAAGAAACGTTGCTATTATAGCGCATGTTGACCATGGTAAGACAACGTTAGTTGATGAACTTTTGAAGCAATCAGATACTTTAAGAGAGAATCAACACATTGATGATAGGGCAATGGATTCTAATGATATTGAAAAAGAAAGAGGAATAACGATTCTTGCTAAAACAACGGCCATTAATTATAAAGGTTATCGTATAAACATTTTAGATACTCCTGGTCATGCGGATTTCGGTGGTGAAGTAGAGCGAATAATGCACATGGTTGATGGTGTTCTTTTGGTTGTTGACGCTTATGAGGGGGCTATGCCACAAACTAGGTTTGTTTTGAAAAAAGCTTTGGAAGCAAAATTAAAACCGATCGTTGTTATAAATAAGGTTGATAAACCATCAACTAGGATTGATGAAGTTTTAGATGAGATATTAGAGTTATTTATTGAACTTGAAGCGGATGATACACAGCTTGATTTTCCAGTTGTGTATGCATCGGCCTTAAATGGTACGTCAAGTTTAGATAAGGATTTATCTACCCAAAAACACACGATGGATCCGGTATTAGATATGATTGTAAAACACATACCAGCTCCTGATACTGATAGTGAATCTCCTTTACAATTTCAACCTGCTTTACTTGATTATAATGATTATGTTGGAAGAATTGGAATTGGTAGGGTTGCAAAAGGAACGATTAAGGAAAATGAGATGGTATCTTGTGTAAGGTTAGATGGTTCTATAAAACAGTTTAGAATTCAAAAGTTATTTGGTTTTTTAGGGCTTAAAAGAATAGAGATAAAACAGGCTCATGCAGGTGACATAATCGCAATATCTGGTCTTCCTGATATCTCGGTTGGTGAAACTGTTTGTAACGTAGGAAAAGAAAAGGCACTTCCTATTTTAAGAATTGATGAGCCAACTCTTCAAATGACTTTTGGTGTTAATACATCTCCTTTTGCAGGACGTGAAGGAAAGTTTGTAACGGCAAGAAAACTAGAAGAAAGATTGATGAAAGAAACTCAAAGGGACGTATCTTTAAGGGTAAGTCAAAATGATACTGAAAGTTGGATTGTATCTGGCCGTGGGGAACTTCATTTATCAATTTTAATTGAAAACATGAGAAGAGAAGGTTATGAAATGCAAGTTTCAAAACCTGAAGTTATCATAAAGGAAATAGATGGTGTTAAATGTGAACCTTATGAAGATTTACAAATACAGATGCCAGAAGAAAACATGGGAGTTGTAATAGAGGCTTTAGGAACTCGTGGTGCAATAATGACTACGATGAGTAATCACGAAAATCAGGTAAGGTTAGTTTATACTATTCCATCACGTGGATTAATTGGTTTTATGACTGATTTTATGACCATGACTAAGGGTTACGGAATAATCAATCATACTTTTAAAGGTTATATGCCGGTTTTTGATGCTGATATAAGTGAGCGTAAGCAAGGAGTTTTAGTTTCAATGGAAAATGGAAAAGCATCTGCATACGGGCTTGGGCAGTTAGAAGATAGGGGAGTTATGTTTATAGAACCCTCATCTGAAGTGTATGAAGGAATGATTGTAGGAGAAAATAACCGTGAAAATGATTTGGCAGTAAACGTGGTAAAACAAAAACAACAAACAAACACAAGAAGTGCTGGTAAGGATCATACCGTTGTTTTAAAAAAGCCTAGAAAGTTATCTTTGGAGGTGTGTTTGGATTACATTAACTCAGATGAGTTAGTTGAGATAACACCAGAAGATTATAGAATGAGGAAAAGAATTTTAAATACGGAAGAAAGAAAAAAGTTTGATGCAAGAAAAAATAGTTAGTTTTATGGCTAACTATTTTTAATTATCGTTTTTACTAAATCACGTTTTTCTAAAACGTTTTTGGTAAATAAATTATTCATTTCATCATCGATGTAAATTCCTTTTTCTTCTTTTATTTTTTCTTTAAAATAAGTAGGATTAACGTTATTTATATGTTTTAAAACCCAGTTTTTAAAATCTTTATCATTGATTAAAAAACTTATTATGTTAGATGGTAATATTGACCCTTTATACTCTGGAAAGGTAAATTTTGTTTTGTAAAGTCTACCGATACTACATAAACCATTGTCATATAAAGGTGCTATTTTTTTACCATTTTTATTCATAATGACTTTAAAATTATGTGGAAACCTATCTATATGATCGGTTAATAAATCAATAAATAACATTTTTCTAACATGTTTATCCTGATTTATCTTTTTACTTTCTTCTGTTAATTTTTCAACATCTATAAACGTTTTTTCTTCAACTCCATAATAATCAAATAAATATTCATTTAATGATAAAAATGATTGTGATATTAAAAAGATGTTTTCATTTAATAATGCAACGTCATATTTGGCTGATGGGATGTTTAAGACGCTAGCAAGTTCTTGAAATAAAAGTTCCATGTATATTTCTTTTGGAAATACTTTTTTTAGTAAAGCTCTACTACCATTATTAAATAGTATCCATTTATTATAATTATGACCATCAGTTTTTAAGTCTGAGATTATAAATGGTTCGTTATCTAATATTAAAAATCCGTTTTTATCTCTTTTTAAATTGTTTGGAATTGGGTTGTGGCTACTTGTGTTTAATTTATAGTCTTTAAAAAAATTATTTATATTATTACAAGTAACCTCACTATAATCATCATCATATAACCGGTTTTCTTCTAATGTTTTAATTATTAAATCTTCCATATTAAACCTCATTCATGTTAATATTATTTAAAATCTTTTGTATTGAACTTTTTAATTAGCCCATACTATACCATATTTTTAAGTGTTTAGCAACTTTTTTCGTTTAAAATAATTATCATTGTATGATATAATTGTTATGTTAAAGGGTGTGTAAAATGAAACAATATAAAGTAATGGATGGTAATGAAGCTTGTAGTTATGTATCTTATTTATTTAGTGAACTTGCGGGTGTTTATCCAATCACTCCGGCATCAAGTATGGCTGAAAAAGTAGATGAACTATCGGGTAAGGGTTTTAATAACTTATATGGAAGTCCAGTTAAGGTGGTAGAGATGCAAAGTGAAGCTGGAGCTATTGCACTTGTTCATGGAGCTTTGCAGTCTGGTGTTTTAGCAACTACATACACAGCCTCACAAGGACTACTTTTAATGATACCTAGCATGTATAAAATAGCAGGAGAATGTCTTCCTTGTGTTATAAACGTTGCGGCTCGTTCTATTGCAACGCATGCTTTAAGTATTTTAGGAGATCACCAAGATGTATACGCGGTAAGACCGACTGGTTTTGCCATGATTGCATCATCAAGCGTACAAGACGTTATGAACTTAACGGCGGTATCTTATTTATCCGCAATAGATAATAAGTTACCAGTGCTTAACTTTTTTGATGGTTTTAGAACCTCGCATGAACTTAAGAAAATAGAGGTTTTAGATGGTAAGGACTTAAAATATTTGATAAATAGAAAAGCACTAGAAGAGTTTAGAAATGAGAGTTTAATTTCCAAAAAGCAAATAAGAGGAACGGCTGAAAACGATGATATATATTTTCAAAATACCGAGGCAAGAAATGAAAGTTACGATAGGATGCCTGATGTTGTAAATGATTACATGCAAAAGATAAATGAAATAACCGGTAAAGATTATAAGCCTTTTAATTATTATGGTGATAAAAACGCAAGTAAAGTAATTGTTGCTATGGGTTCTGTTTGTGATACGATAAAAGAAGTGATTGATAACGAAGAAGACTTAGGGTTAGTAGAGGTTCATTTATATAGACCTTTTAGTAAGAAATATTTTATGGATGTAATACCTAAAACGGTAAAGAAAATAGCGGTATTAGATAGAACTAAAGAAGCTGGATCAATTGGTGAGCCATTATACTTGGATGTTTGTTCTGCGTTTCAAAATGAAAAACAAAGGCCACTTATTATTGGGGGAAGATATGGACTTTCATCGAAAAACACTGATACATCCCAAATGAAAGCGGTGTATGACTTTTTGGATGATCCTGATTGTTTTAATGGCTTTACGGTAGGAATAACGGATGACTTAACTTATAAAAGTATAAAGGTTAGTGATTATAAAATAAATCATAAAGAACAAAGACAAATATTAATTTATGGGTATGGATCAGATGGAATGGTAACGGCTTCTAAGGATATAATAACGATTTTGGGAAATTATACTAACGCTTATGTTCAAGGATATTTTCAGTATGACTCTAAAAAATCTGGCGGCGTAACGATAAGTCATTTAAGAATCTCAAAACATGATATAAAAAGTTCTTATTACGTTGATCAAGCAAAGGTGCTTGTGTGTACTAAGGATAAGTATTTACTTAAGTATGACATCATAAGTAAAATTAAAAGAAGAGGAACGTTTATATTGGTTTCATCATTAAGTGATGATGAGTTAATAAAGTTAATTCCAGACAAGGTAAAAAAAGAGCTTATTGATAAAGAAATTAAAACCTATGTTATTGATGCTTTTGAAATTGCTAAAGAAAATAACATACCAAACAAAATAAGTGCAATTGTTGAAACTGCGGTTTTTAAACTTGCAGGCCTTGTTAATTATGATGCAGTAAAAGAAAAAATAAAAGATCAGATAAAAAAGAAATTTGCTAAAAAAGGTCAAGAGGTAGTGCAAGCCAATTTAAACGCAATAAAAAGCGTTGATGATAATCTAAAAGAGCTTGATATTAACATGACGATGCTATCTAATAATAGCGAGGAAAAGCCTGATTTAATAGAAGATAAAATACTTAAGTATGCATCAAGGCTAAAAGGGGATGAACTAACTGTTAAAGACTTTATTAAACATAAAGATGGTTCTTTTACACCTGGTACTTCTAAGTTTGAAAAAAGAGATATTGCTCAGATGCTTCCTTGTTGGAACAAAGATAACTGCATAGAATGTAATATGTGTGCTCTTGCGTGTCCTCATGCGGTTATAAGACCTTTTGTTCTAACGGAAGATGAAGTTGAAAAATTTGATTTACAAGGAAAGGTAAAAAAAGTAACCGGAAAAGATGATTTATACTATTACATGGCTATATCTAAAGAAGATTGTACGGGATGTGGTGTGTGTAGTGAGGTTTGTCCTACAAAAGAAAAAGCAATAAAGATGATTGATGCTTCAAAAAGCGATAGGAAAAACGTAAGCATGATATTTGAGATGGTAAAAAACAAAAACGTTGCTCCTAAAAATACCATTAAAGGTTCTCAGTTTGAAAAGCCATTATTTGAGTTTTCTGGTGCTTGTCAAGGATGTGGACAGACGCCTTATATTAAACTTTTAACACAGCTTTTTGGTGAAAACTTGGTTATTGCAAATGCAACTGGGTGTTCATCAATTTATGGTGCTTCTCATCCTTCTATGCCATATAGCATATCTTGGGCTAATTCTTTATTTGAGGATAATGCGGAGTTTGGTCTTGGAATAAAACTAGCTGATGAATATCAAAGGCAAAAAATAAAAAACATTTTACAAAATAGTGATTTGTCAGAAGAAAATAAAGAAATTGCGGATAATTTGATTAATCATTTTGATGATAATGATGCTTGTGAAAAGTTTCTTCGTAATTTTGATTTTAGTGAGGCATTGGAAGTTGAAAGACTAAGAAAATACATAATGCCTAAAACCACATGGATAATAGGAGGAGATGGCTGGGCTTATGACATTGGTTATGGAGGATTAGATCACGTACTTGCATCAGGGAAAGACGTAAACATATTAGTTTTAGATACGGAAGTATATTCTAATACCGGTGGACAAACATCAAAGGCAACAAGATCAGGTGCAACGGCAAAGTTTTCATCAACAGGTAAGAAAGGAAGTAAAAAAGATTTAGCTAAAATGGCTATGGCTTATAGTGATGTATATGTTGCAAGCGTATCACTAGGTGCTAATATGCAACAGACGATAAAAGCTTTTGTTGAAGCAAAAGAAAATAAAGGTCCGTCTATTATAATTGCTTATGCACCATGTATCAGTCATGGAATTAAATCTGGTATGAAAAACAGTATAAAAGAAGAAAAATTAGCCGTTGAAAGTGGTTACTGGCCACTATTTAGATATAAACCAGAAGAAGAAAAGTTATACTTAGATTTTAAAAACCCAGATTTTAATAAGTACAAAGAGTTTTTAGATAATGAAAATAGATACACCATGACAAAATTGGTAAATGAAGATAAAGCTGAGGAGTTATTTGAAATAAATAAAGAAAATGCAATTAAAAGATTTAACTTTTATAAAGAGTTATCTGAAAAATGATTAAAATAGGTAATTATTATTTTAATATTGATAAACGTATTTAAGTTTTATTTTAAAAGTTACTGTAAACTTTAGTGTGTGTTTTATTGTAAAGAAAGGTATAAAACTTTCTTTTTTTTGTTTATAAATGGTATAATTAAGTAGGTGATAATAATGCTTAAAGAGCTTAAGATAGATGAAATATATGAAACTGAAATAACTTCTTTAGAAAATGAAGGAGCAGGAGTTTGTAAGATAAATGGTATGGTTGTTTTTGTCCCTAAAACTTTAGTCGGTGAGAAAATAAGGGTAAGAATAACGGAGATTAAGAAAAACTATGCGTTAGGTAAATTAGTTAAAATTCTTGAGAAAAAAGAAAAAAGAGTAACGTCTAAATGTCCTTATTATGATGAGTGCGGAGGTTGTAATTTAAGACATCAATCAAAAGATGAAAACTTAAAATTCAAAAAGGAAAAAGTAGAAAATGCTTTAAGAAAAATTAGTAAGATTGA
The DNA here is from genome assembly GCA_964431705.1 of uncultured Muribaculaceae bacterium. Lineage (GTDB taxonomy): Bacteria > Bacillota_I > Bacilli_A > RF39 > UBA660 > Aphodocola. The sequence goes on from CAYSJY010000007.1 coordinate 24,398, forward strand.
TGTTAAAGTAGATGATTGTGTATCTTGTTTTAAAGATGATCATTACCGAAATAAAGCTAGTTTTAAAGTAGAAAATGATAGGATTGGTTTTTATGCTAAGGGAACTTATCAATTGGTTGACATAGATTATTGTCTGCTTTTAGAAAATGAAATAAATGATAGCTTATCAGTTATAAGAAATTACATAAAAGAAAATGAAAATAGTATTAAAAACATAATAATAAGACATGGTAATGCAAAAGATGAGATATTAATAGATATTTATTCTTTAAATGAAGATGATAAAAAAATATTAAATTATTTAATTCATAACATAAGTAATTTAAAAACGGTTGTTTTTAATGATCAAATAATTTTTGGTTCAGGTAGTATTAACCAAATATCAAATGGTCTTATGTTTTTATGTTCATCAAAATCTTTTTTTCAAGTCAATGATGTTCAAATGGAAAAACTGTACCAAATTGTATTAGATAATGCAAAATTAAAATCAAGTGATATAGTGCTTGATTTGTATTCTGGAACTGGTACGATATCATGTATTATAGCCTCGCACGTAAAAAAAGTAATTGGAGTAGAGATAGTTTTTGATGCCGTTTTAAATGCCAAAGAAAACCAGAAAATAAATAATATTAATAACGTTAAGTTTATATGTGGTGATGTAACAAAAGAAATAAGTAAAATAAAAGAAAAACCAAACGTTATAATAGTTGACCCTCCAAGAAATGGATTAGATAGAAAAGCTATTGCAATAATAAAAAAAATAAGTTCTAAAAAGATAGTTTATATATCTTGTAATCCTGTTACTATGGCAAGGGATATATCTTATTTAAAAGATTTATATGATGTAAAAAAAGTAGTTCCAGTTGATATGTTTCCAAATACTAGTCATGTGGAGTGCGTAACGTTGCTTAGTCTAAAGGAAACAAAGAAATCATAGTAAATAAAATGAAAAAAAGTATAATCCACTTTTTAACTTATTTTTCTTGATTCTTTTTGATGTTTTTCATAAAATAAATCTCTCTTCATTTTTTCTAAATGGAGAAAATATTCTTTAAAAGTTTTGAAAATTGTTTATAGTAATATCTGTGTTGGGACTATTTGTTTCTTTAATCAGAACTTATAGTGTTTCAATACTTTTATTTTGTAATATTTTTTTAATAAAATTAAAGACTTTTTATTAAAAAAATGGTACGATGTTTATGAATATAATAAGGGTGGTGCAGTTATGGATGAAAGTATTTTATTGTATGATATTTATGATGAAAATAAAAATGTACTAAACTCTCAAGTAATACTTGATAATAAATATGGTTTTGAGATTCCAAGTAGTTATTACTTTAATAAAGAATCTACAAATTTAAAAGAACATATATTGAATATAAGAAATGATAATGATTTTATAAGAATGTATTATAATCAATGTGTTGAAAGTGATTATAAAATAAAAGTAGAAGAAATAAAGTCTAGACACAAGATAACAGAGGATTTTACAAATTATAGAGGTCAAAAAATTATCGAATATGAAGATGAAACGGGAATTAATGTAATAGTTTATGATGAAACGATTGTAATTATACTCAATTCAAAATGTAAAAAATATTCAAATGAGTATTATGTACTGTACTATATTATATTTAGTTTTGATTCTAATTGCCAAACAAGTTATGAAAATTTTTATTATCAAAAAAATAGTTATTGTATTTTGAAAAATGCAAAACATATATACAATAATTATAAGATAAATTTAATTAAATATAATCCTACGGAGTCATTAACTGTTATTGATACAAAAAATTTTTGTGAATATATAAGTGAAAATAAAGATTATGATGATAAGTTATACAATTATTATGTATCAAAAGATAAAGGGTTTAAAAATATAGTTGATAAGATTAAAGACTATAGGAACAATGAATTAGATGATCCAAGTTTTATGGATTTAGTTGAAGAATAAAGAGGTGTTAATGTGGGTACAATAAAAAAGTTAAATTTTGTTAATGTTGATAAAGTTGATGATAAAACCTTAACTGCTGCAAAACTATTAGTAGAAAAGAAACTAACTAGAATTTCTTATGGTGGCAAATCAACAATGATTCTATTTCCATACAAAATATGTGAAGTTGGGGTTAAAGGCAGTGAATATTTATTAGATAATATTATGAATTTTGAAACAACTAAATGTAAAGCTTTTATTAGACGGGTTAAAGAAAATATACCAATAGATTTATTAAGAAAATGTAATAATTCTAGATGTCAATTTAAGTCTTGTCCTTTAATGGTAGCGGGATATTTTAAAAATATGTGTGATTTAGATCCAAGATTAGAAGAAAATGTAGGAAATATTACATTTATTAAAAGTGATAATGAATTACTAGAAATGACAGATAGTTTAATTGGTATAGAAGAAGTAAAAAAGGAATTATATAAACTGATTAAATTTTATAGTAAAGTAAAAACAATGATAGATAAATTTAATAACAATAATCAGTTTTATAATAATTATGCCTTAATAGGAAATGATGGATTACAACAAGAACAAATAGTTAATATTATAAAATCAATTCTAATTAGTAATTCTATAATTGATGATAAAGATTTTAAACAATTCTATACTCTTGATTTGGAATATGAAATAAGAAAGAATTTGTCAGATATAGAACACAAAATATTTAACACATTTAAAGATTATAAATTTATCTATCTTAAAGATTTTGATAAGTTAATAAATTTAAAAGTGGAAAAAGATGATTATTATCCAAAACTTATTAATACTTTAAAACAAATAATAATAGAAAAAAGTAATACTATTTTTATAATTTCGGGTAAAAAAGAAAAAATTAAATTAATATTCAATGAAAATAGTGAATTTTCAAGTTTATTTGGATATAAATGGGAGTTAAAAGATTTAAGTTATAATGATTTAAGTAAGGAGTTATTTAGAAAAATTCAAGATACCAACATTCCTAGTTATATAACACTAGATGAAATTAAAAATACTGTATATCAACTAGCAAGAGAAAGTAATTTTAAAAATTTAAATTTTGTTGAAGAAATGTATCAAAAAACTTTAAAAAACTTTTTTGAAAGTCAAGAAAATAGTTTAAATAACTCACTATTACCAAAAACAAAAAATAATATTTCCATTGATGAAACAATGAAAGAAATTGATGAATTAATAGGAATGAATAAAATTAAAACTGAATTAAGAAACTTATCTAAATTCTTAAAATACAATAAAAGATTAGAAAAAATAAATGGTATTACTAAAACATTAAATTTACATATGATATTTAGTGGAAATGCTGGAACAGGAAAAACAACAGTAGCAAGATTGCTTGCAGATATTTTCTATAATATGGGGTATATTGAAGAAAGAAAAATAACTGAAATAACTCCAAAAGATTTAATTGGAGAGTATTTAGGACAAACTGCGCCAAAAGCAAGAAAAGCAATAGAAAATGCTTTGGGTGGTATTCTGTTTATAGATGAGGCATACGGACTTGCTTCTAAGACAGGAAGGAGTAATGGTTATGGGGCAGAGGCAGTTGTTGAATTATTAAAATGTATGGAAGATTACCAAGATAGACTTGTAATTATATTTGCAGGTTATCACGATGAAATGAATGATTTTGTAAGTTTGAATCCAGGACTAAAATCAAGAATAAGATACCATTTTGAATTTGAAGATTATAACGAAGATGAATTAATTGAAATTCTATATATGAAATTAAAAAAACTCAATTTAACAATAGATGAAGATGCAGTAAGAACATTAAAAAGAATAATTTCATTTAATATGAAAGCAACAAACTTTGGGAATGGTAGGTATGTAGATAACTTAGTTAATAATTTATTAATTAAACATTCTCTTAATATACCAGATGGTAATGATAAAAACTTACTAAATATAACATTACAAGATGTAAATGATTTGAGTGAGACAAGTGAAATAAACATTGATGATATATTTAAGAATCTAGATGAATTAATTGGTTTATCAAAAATAAAAGATGAATTAAAACAATTAGTAGATTATTTGCAATATAATAAAAAAATAGAAAAAATGAATATATATCCTAAAAATCTTAATTTACATATGGTGTTTAGTGGAAATGCAGGAACAGGTAAAACAACAGTAGCAAGATTACTCTCTGACATATTTTATAATTTAGGATACATACCAGAAAAAAGATTAACCGAAATTACGGCAAATGATTTAACTGGTGAGTATACAGGGCAAACTGCCCCAAAAGTAAAAAAACAACTTGAAAATGCTTTAGGTGGTGTACTACTTATAGATGAGGCATATAGTTTAACCCAAAATTCTTCTAGTGGCTATGGATTAGAGGCAATTGCTGAATTATTAGTTGGTATGGAGAAATACTATGATAGATTAATAATTGTGTTTAGTGGTTATGAAAAAGAAATGAAAAACTTTATTAATGCTAATCCAGGATTAAGATCTAGAATTGGAAAGACATTTGTTTTTGATGATTACTCTGTTGATGAACTTACTGAAATATTAATTAAATTTGTAAATGATAATAAATTAAAAATAACTGACAAAGCCGTTGGTAAATTTAAAAAATTAATTGAAAGTTCTATGAAAACAAAAAATTTTGGTAATGCTAGGTGGGTAAGAAATAGTTTTGATAAAATTTTATTAAAACATTCAACTAATACAAAAAATTCTAATAATGAAGAAGAACTTATTACTATTACTGAAGATGACATAGATATTGAAGAAATAAAAAAATCTCAAAATACTACTAAGACAAAATTTGGTTTTAATATTGAGAAGAAAGAAACAAAGGAAAAAAATAATTATATTAATGATTTTAAGGAGAAAGATGTATTATGATAAATAAAAGACCTATTGTT
>CAYSJY010000008.1:0-1981 GCA_964431705.1 uncultured Muribaculaceae bacterium
GGTATTTCTTAAACCCCCCCTCTATTGTCTACTTTTACTTGACTAATGCATTTTAGACAAACAAAAAATCAATTATCAAGAAATATCTTTATGATTTTATTATAACCTTATTTATCATAGTTATTCTTTTCTTAATAGTTTATTATCTTTTATATAATACAAAAAAGAGATACTAATTTCTCAGTATCTCCAATTTTATATTCAACTTTTTCATTTACAATAATAATTATAAGTTTTAACTCTAGTTTTTTTAAATATATCTTTCATATAATTTTATTACATGAGGATTAGACTAAACCAAGTTTAATTTTTTTAAATCTAATATTATTAAGAAAATATAAAATCTTTTGCATTAATGCGTTTTGTATTTTTTTACATCTATTAAAAGCAAAAATTCTGGTAAGAAAAAAAATTAGAAATTTTCTTCCAATTCTTTTATTCTTTTTAATATTCTTTCTTTACCAAAAAGCCCCATTATGTCATATAAGTTAGGAGTCATACACTTGGTTGTTAAAGCAACTCTAATTACCATGGAAACATCTCCTACGTGTCCTTTATAATTATTTGGATTTTCTTTGTATTCTTTTACTTCTTTTGCATAACCAAATTCTTCTGATAAAAGTTTTATCTTTTCAAACCAAGTAGATTGGTCATCATTTTCATCATAGTATTTTTCCATGTAGGTATTCATTAATTTTAAGATTTCTTCTTTGTTATTTATTTCTTTAAATTCGTAAGCTTTTTCATGTTTTTCAAATAACTCATCATACATATACCAAACAAGCTCTTTAACCTCACTAAATGAAGCATAGTCTTTTCTTGGTTTTTTTTGCTCTCTTTCAATGTTTAAAAGACCAATGGTAAAATCTTTGTACTTAGTAATTAACTCATAAAATTCTTTATCATATTCTTTTGTATAGTTGACTAACATTTCATAAAACTCGGTGGCTTTTATCCTTGATAAGTAATTTTTGGATATGTTTATTAGCTTTTCAACATCAAAAAGTCCTCCTGATTTACTTATTTTATTAAAACTAAACTTAAAATCATTAATTGTTTTATCTTTGTTAGCATCCCACCATTGTTCAAAATTAGTGTTTGCAAGAGTCATTAAATAAAGTTTAACAGCTTCTGTTGGAATTCCTTTTTCATGATAAAAATGCATTGCACACTCAGGATCTTTTCTTTTAGATAATTTTCTTTTGGTCCCATTATCATCTTTCATAATAGGTGATAAATGTGCATATTTAGGTGGGTTAACTCCTAACATACTAAACAACTGAACATGAACTGGTAACGATGATACCCATTCATCACTTCTAATAATATGTGTTGTACGCATTAAATAATCATCAACCAAATGTGCAAAGTGATAAGTTGGAAGTCCATCTTGTTTCATAATTACGATGTCCATATCGTTTTCAGGAAAAGTTATGTTACCTCTTACCAAGTCCTTAACGGTAATTTTCTTTTCGAAATCACCCGGAGATTTTAACCTTATAACAAACTTCTCACCAGCTTTAATCCTGTTATAAGACTCTTCTATAGGAGTTCTTCTATATTTAGCATACCTTCCGTAATAACCTATCCTATCTTTTCTTCGTTCTTGTGCCGTTCTTATTTCTTCTAGTTCTTCTTTTGAACAAAAGCAAGGGTATGCCATACCATTTTCTAAAAAATGCTTTATAAAAGTATGATATATTTCTTTTCTTTTACTTTGCAAGTATGGACCATATGAACCTTTTTCTTCGGTTTCACTTACCATTCCTTCGTCGAATGTTATGTCATAATCACTTAAGTCCTTTAAAATGTTAGTTATCGCACCATCTACTATTCTTTCTTGATCTGTATCTTCTATTCTTAAAAAGAATACACCATTTGTATCTTTCGCAACTTTATTTGCAACGAAAGAAGAAAATATATGTCCAATGTGTACAAATCCGGTTGGACTTGGTGCAAAACGAGTTACTACAGCATCATC
>CAYSJY010000008.1:1991-29181 GCA_964431705.1 uncultured Muribaculaceae bacterium
ATCATCTGGTAAATCTCTTTTAGGATACATTTTCTCATAATCTTCTATCGTTTTAGTAATATTAGGAAATATTAAATCTGCTAAATCTTTATTTGTCATTAAACTCAGTCCTTTCCCGATTTAAATTATACCATTTATTTCAGTTAAATAAAAGGATAGTTTGCTAAAACCATCCTTTATTTTCACATTGGTGACCCGTACGAGATTTGAACTCGTGAATGTCGCCTTGAGAGGGCGATGTGTTAAACCCCTTCACCAACGGGCCACATATTTTGGTTGCCCTGACTGGATTCGAACCAGTGCATGTCTGATTCAGAGTCAGATGCCTTACCACTTGGCTACAGGGCAGTAACAAGGTTATTATAATACTTTTTTTGAAATTAAACAACCTTATTTTTGAAAATTAATAGGCTAAAATAAAAACAAGAATTGCAAAAAAACATAAAATAAAAAGACTAACTACATTAAGGAAGCGTAATTATGAATAAAAGTATAAAAGAAACCTATTTAATTCCCATAATCTTAGTTTTTTTATCATTTATAATTAGTATTATTATAAAAAACTTTGTATTTAATTTTATAATGTTATCTTCCGGATTATTAAATGCATGGTATGCTGCAGTAAGTAAATGGTATAATTATGTTTTTGGAATAATTTTTAATTTACTTAATGCCTACGTTTGTTTTAAAGCAGGATTATATGGTATTTTTATCTTTTCATGTTTATTGTATGTTCCACTTCAAATCATTGGTCTTATTAGTTGGTATAAGAAAAAAGAAAGTGATGATAAAATCAAAAGTAAAAGTTTCAATTTTAAAACTTCAATTCTTATAATAATAACATGTTTATTTATAAGTGTTTTACTAGGATATTTATTATCTAAAATTCCATTTCAAAACTTAGCTTTTTTAGATGCGGTATCTAACGTTATGAACATATGTGCGTTTGTTTTAATGAATTTAAGATTTAAAGAGTGCTTTTGGATTATGCTTGGAAATAACACGGTTGATCTTTTAATTTGGATAATTAATTTTTTATTAAAAATTAATAATTCTTTAATAATGGTTTTTGTTTCAGCTTCGTATTTAATATTAAATGTGATTGCTATTATTTATTGGGAAAATAAAAAAGATAAAAATTAATTATCTTTTTGTTTGGTTATCATAACTTTTTCTAACCATCCTTTTTTGTATTTTAATGATAAATATCCTATTATACTTATTACAAATGCCCCAACAGAATCTACGATTAAATCTTCCATGGTATCTAAAAGAGCTTTTCTACCGACTAAATCAACTCCATTTTCTAATGCAAATTTTTGCATGTTAAGTCCAAGTAATCCATCGAAAGTAAATTCGTAAATTTCCCAAAAAACGCCAATTGTAACAGCAAAACAAAATGAAAATAACGCAACAAAAAAAGGTGATAAGTTAAGATGCAGTTTCTTTTGTTCATTAAGAAGACTTACAACTGAAAAGCCAAGTGATGCAATAGCCCCACCGCTAAAGACGTGAAGAATGGTATCCCAATAGGAAATTTTATAATAAAAATCCCTTACTTCTCCTAAAAATATAGCAGCATATAAAAAGATTACATAAGCAATATACATTGTGTTAGGTATTATTATCTTTTTCTTTTTAGAAATTAAATTTGGCATGAACAAAGCGATTATACCTAAAATACACTGAATAAGCATTAATACGTAATCACTTTTAACTTTCATGTTTGAAATTTGAAGTTCATTACTTACTGGAGAGGTGATTATTTTATAAATAATAAAGCCAATTGGAGCGATAAAGGAAGCAAGTACTAAATTAGTTATTACTTGCTTAATTTTCATCTTTTTCATTGTCTTTGTTTACTTCTTTGTTTTTCTTTTTGTTCTTCTCCAGCCTATCTAAAGAAATAATATATCTATATAAAATATCATCTTTTATTATGTAAAACCAAGTTTCTTTACCTTTTATTACTTCATAATTCATTATCGGTAAAAGAAGACCTCTAGATAGATTCAAAATTTCTTTAAATGATTCAATTTCAATTAATTTATACCTACTTAAATACGATACAGTTATAGTTGTTGTATTAACTATTTCATCATCATAATTTTTAAGTATTTTATTAAGTTCTTTTTCATACACGGTCTTATTTGTAAGTTTAAATAACTTTCTTAATAATAGGCATATTAATGTAAAGGTAATTATGTTAGCAATAACAACATAGATCATAACTAATTTATTAGTCTTTAGCAAATCACCTTCATATATTTCATCCGTTTTACTATCACTTGTTGGATTATCAATTTGAATAACAGAGTCACTTAATGGTATGGTTAAAACAACCTCATAATCATCATTATATGATGCACCACCAACACTACCAGACAAATCTTCTACTAACGCTATTTCTAAATATCCATCAACTGATATTTTAATCTCACTTTGAAATTCTTCTAAAGTTTTTATATAATCATCTAAATATAAGTTATAGGTGTTTTCTGAATTATAATTATCATCATCAAAAGTTATTACATTTTCACTTAATGTATCTTCCTTTTTCATAATTTCTGGATTTTCGCTTTTATCAGATGATTCTTTATAATAAACCTTTAGTCTTGCAACTAACTTTTCTGTTGCGGTTACGTTTGTTTTTGTTGTAGAATTAAAATTGTATAAAGAAGATATTTGAATATAATCAATCAAATCTAAAATGTATGCCTCGTCAGATTCTAAATAGTCATCACTTATAAATTCATTTTGTTTAAGATATACTAAATAATCTAAACTACCAGACTGAGTATAACTCATCACAACATTTTCTTTATTGCTACTAGATTCTGGCATTAAACCTTTAAATAAATAACTTAAAAAAGAAAATTGTATAACTAACAAAACAACCAATAAGAATGCGATTATTATTTTTTTTGTACCATTACTTTTAAAATCAATGTTTTTAGGACTTAAGTTTTTTATTTTTTCAAAAATATTTTTCATAATAAAGTTACCTCCTGTATTGAACATAATTAAAATTTTTAAAAACTCATAGTTTTTATTAGTATCATCTTGTTAAGATACCTTAACTATAAACGTAGTTGTATCTACTGGTACTAAAGTTTTAACGGTAATACTAATACCATAATAAGATACTTTTACTATATCTTTATCATCTGTGCCATATTCATAAATCTTCTTTAACTTAGCTGGAATACTTCAAGTGTTTTTTATGGTAACCAAAATTATTTGTATAAGCTCCCGGATGTTTATAATTTTTTTATCAGGCATAATTACAGCACTTCTCATCGTTACTTCCTACTTCGGTTATTTTTCCTATAAAAAAACTTAACGTCTAAGTCTTTAACAATGGCAGATTTTCCTACCAATGTTGATACTTATTTTAAATATAGCAATCCTATCGATAACGTTAAAATAACCAAAACAACACCTACTAGCAGAATGTTTTATTTTTTTATACTACCCATACATTCCTATATTAAACAATATAACATTTTTATAATGCTTTTTCAATACTAATTAAACTTAAGTTTAGGTATTTTACGATAAAATCAAACTTGATTTTTATTATATGCTAGACAATCATTAAGTTTTATTGACTATGAATTCATAGTATAATTATTTATGGAGATAATCTCCTTATTTTGTATACAAAAAAGTGAATCTATGGATAACACATCTTCACTTTTTATTTTTTACCTAAACTCATACAATTAAAAGATTTACGATTTTATTCACCAGTACCTACTTTAACCTCGTTGGTTGCATTTGTATCTAAAAGTTCGTTTAAAATTAGTGTTGGATATCCAAAATATGGAATATTAAACTTAACAACACCCATTACCTGACTTTCTTTAACAGAATACAAATCAACTGAATCATTATTATCTCCTTTAGTTACAAACTCTAAATTACCATCTTCATCCTCTCTTATTAAAACGACTCTATGAACCACATAATAATTTTCTAATTTATATCTTATTATGTCACCTTCTTTTATGTCATTAACATCCACGTCTTTTATAATTACTAAATCCCCTTTTTTTATTTCTGGATACATACTATTGGTAGCAATAACTAAAGGTTCAACGGAAAATACACCAAGACCAAATAAAATCATTAATACAACAAATGAAAGCATAACAAGCCAACCTTTAAATCCAACGGTTTTATTACTTTTTTTACCAAGTGTTTTATCCATTTTATTAATTAAATAATTAATATAAACATAAGTAAAAAAAGGAACTATTATACTTATTAAAGAACTTGTTGCCCAATTTATATCAGGAAGAATAGGAAGAATATAAATTGCTATTTGTGGAATTAACAAGTAAATAATCGTTGCAACAAAACCTCCAAAATAAGATATATAAGTTAAAAATAAATTAATTATTAAAGAAGGTATAAGCGTTTGCATAAAAAATTCTAAAGTTGAAACTTTTGTTTCAAAGTAAATATTAAACTTATATAAATTTAAATCAACTAAAGTAAAAACAAGAGATATAAAAAAAGCCCATAAAAGAATTTTCTTCTTATTACTGTTATTTATCATGTAGTATCTTAAATACTCTTTTACAACAAGTACCGGAACAAACGTCCATAAATTAAGTAATATACCGTTTAAACTTGTATCGTATGGATTATAGGCAAAGCCTTTTATATATCCTAAACTAAAATAAATTACAAAATAAATAAGGGTTGCAACTATAACATAAAAGGTAACTTCTTTTTTATATTTTAGGTTTGGAATTGAACCTTTTCTAAAAAAGAAAAAAGCAATTATTCCAATAAAAATCCATATTAAAGGTTTTAATACATATGTATAAGATGATCCCATTAATGATGATATTTTAGTTATTTCAAATATCAAAGATAATAAAACAATAATTGAAAGTATGACTATTTTTATATTTTTTATCATATTTATCACCTCTTAAACTATGCGTTCCATGGAAGATATTCTATATTAAAATAAAAGTATCTTCTTTTTCCTTGCAAATCACAAGATATGGTTGCTGTAACTTTTTGTGTACCTAAAGCAGCATCAAAACCAAACTTAACATTAAGAGTTATATCCATTCTTTCACCTGGTTCCAAACTATCTTTTGAGATACTAGCAGAAACACTATCCAAGTAAGACCAATCATTTTGAGTTATCTCAGCGGTTACAGAACAATTTGTGTATTCTAATTCGGTTGGATTTGTAAAAGCTAAAGAATAATTTATCTCATTTACTCCAACGCTAGTAATACCAGTTGATTTTTTATAATATAAAGTATAACTGTTATCAACCCAGCTTTCGCTTCTAAAGTTTAAATAATCCTTTCCTTGATCCCTTTCAAAATATCTATTATTTGCAGTATCTAATATTACTGGATTCGTCGGAAGAGCATCACCAGAATAAAAATCAACCGTTGTCGCAACACCATTAATTGATAATGACTCGGAAAAAAAAGCATATCCTACTGATACAACTACAATAAATATTGCAATTGGTATTACGATAATAAAATTGAGTTTTTTCATCTTTAATTCCTCCTTATATTATGTATATCTAAAAATAAAGTAGAAATATCTTGCTTTATCTTGTAAATCTTGTTACTTTTACCTTTTACGTTCTAAGTGCCACACAAAAGTTAAATGTTAAATCAATATATTTCTACCGTTTTACCGTTGTTTTATTTAACGTAGTATTAGCACTTTTTAAATAAGACATTCCCATTTCAAGTAATTTCTAGGTATATTTGACCATTTGTAAAATCTAATACCGTTGAATTTGAAAACCTAATCATAAAATTTACTATGTGTTGGGAAGCTTAATTTATTTCCAAGTTTTTATCATGTATCAATGTATATGTATCATTTACAACTGATTTAGAAAAAAACGTCAATCCTCCAATACCAACGTACCTTGAAAAACACCTATCACTTGATGTATCTAATTTTACAAGTTCCACTAAAAGAGCATAACCAGAATAAAAAAGCAACCGTTATTGATGACACATTAATGATTAATGAATCGATTAAAATGCATAATTAATAGAAGTTAATATAATAAATAAAGCTACAAAAGCAGTAAAAAACATAAATTGTATTTTTATTACTCCTAATATTTATATCACCTATCATACAGATATTAACATAAAATGTATTAAAAAAACAAGTCTCTTTTATAAACTTGTTTATTGAGCACTTATTTGTTCGTAATTTAATTTTATTGAAAATGAAACATCTTCAGAGCCTTGTTCGGAATCTTGATCCCAAGTTACTTTTACCGTAAATGTTTGAGTTTCTCCTTGAGACATTTGTTGTTCCTTAAGTTCTTCCAATCCAGCATATGTTACTTTTATAGCAGGATCTGATGTTAGACCATCTTCTTCTATATCGGTTAATATAACTGGAATAGTTCCTACATTTGTTACCGTAACTGGTATTTCAACATATGCACCTGGATATTGTAATTTGTTAACTGTTATATTTAACGTGTTTTTATCTTCTGATATCTGTGCTAGTGTAGAAGCGTCACAAGTTTGCGAAAAACCAACACAAGTAGGCGTACCAACGGATGTAAACTCAACATCAAAACTACCTTCTGCCGTTGCAGTGCCAGAAATAGTTATAGCTTCACTAAATATTGCATACCCTACCGCTACTGCTAAAATAAAAGCTACAATACCAACTATAATAATGTTTTGTTTTTTCATTTTCCTTATTTCCTCCTCTAAATAAGAATAACACTTATTTTAGATTCTAGTCAATAAAAAAAGAAAAGGTTAACACAAAAAGTGTTAACCTATATAGTTAGAACTTGACCAGGATATATTTTATCTGGATCATTACCTATTACTTTCTTATTTTTTTCGTATAATTTTTGCCAGGTTGTTCCATATTTACTAGCAATGCTACTTAATGTATCTCCCTTTTTTACTATGTAAGTAGTAGGCTTTATACTAGAATCACTTGGAATTTTAATTATTTGCCCAGGATATATTTTATCTGGATCTGAAATGTCATTATAACTAGCTAGTGCTTGGTACGTAGTGTTATATTTAGATGCTATTTCACTTAATGTGTCTCCTTTTTTTACTACGTAATTTATGATATTAGATGTATTTTCATCTTTATTCTCATCACTATCTTCATCGCTGGTAGCATCATAGTTATTTAAGTTATTTTCTTTTATAATGCTAGGATAATCTTTATATGCAATATCTAAATCAACGTTTCCTTCTATTCCAGGAATACTACCTTTAGATGAGTATTGCCACATTCCAAATGGTTTTGAATAAGTTGGTTTACTTGCCCACTGAGCTAACCATTTATCATAATCATTTAATTCTGGACTATCTAATTTGCCATTTAAATAATTTAGATTTGCGTATATTGAAACATAATAACCAGCATCCTCAAGCATTTGACAAAAAGTTTTTACTATATCAACAAGAGTATCTTTCCTTACGTTTTCTGTTACGCTTGTTGATTCAACATCTATTGCAACCGGATACAAAGGTTTATAATTTTTAATTATATTTATAAATCCTTCTGCTTCTTCTTTAGCCTCTTCAACCGTGGTAGCATAAGAAAAATGATAAAAACCGTATGGAACTCCAATACTTTGTAGACCTTCTACGTTTTGTTTATACTTACTATCTTCAAAGAAGTTTCCATAACTTGTTCTTACCATTGCAAAATCTATGTTTCCTTTTAGTTTGTTAAAATCTATATTACCTTGATAATAACTTATATCAATTCCTTTTTTTTCCATATTTTCCCCTCCATTCATAGTATTAAATGAATAAAAGAAAAAATTGAGTAATTATTAAGCCACGTTTTATTTAATTATTTATCGTATGATGAACTTCTTTTGTATCCATTGTAATAGGTGCAAAAGTATAACCATTGCTAAGTCCATAATAAATTATTTGTTCAACGGCATCTATTGTATAAGATTTTATATCATGCATTAAAACCATGTTTTCTTTGTTTTCCTCTATTGCACTCGTAACATTTAAAACGATTTGATTAGAATCCGTAGTATCTCCTGCGTCACCTGATAAAATGTTCCAATCATAATATTTATATCCCATTTCATTTAATTTAGTTGCAAGTTCACTCATTATCCCTTGAGTATATTTTTTGCTTACCGTGTTGCTACTTCCTCCGGGAAATCTTACTATTTTAGAGTCAAAACCGGTATATTCTTTTACTTTATTTTGAATCAAAAATAAATCGTTCATGTAATTGGAGATGCTAGAGTATATCAATTCATAATCATGAGTGTAACTATGAAGTCCAATCGTATGTCCTTTATCATATTCTTTTTTTAATAAATAATTGTATCTATCATCATATCCAGTTACAAAAAAGGTTACTTTAACATCATATTTATCTAAAATATCAAGTAGTTTTTCGGTGTAAGGTCCAGGTCCATCATCAAACGTTAAGTATATTACTTTATTATAAGTTTTACCTTCTTCATAATCATTTTTAGAGACAACTAATACTTTTCTTTTAACACTACTTTTATTTCCGTATGAATCTGCTACTTCATAATTAACGTAATAAGAACCTTCTTTTTTCGTATCTAAATTAGAAGTTACTAAAACTTCTTTCGTTATGTCTTCATCACAATTATCAATTGCAACGTAACCAGGATCTTTATATAATTCGTCTTTTACTAAATAAATAGTGTTGCTATCATTTAAAATTATTTTTGGTTTTTCATTATCCATAATAATAACATCAAACTCTTTTCTTGTGGTGTTACCAGATGAATCTGATACTTTATATATTATTTTGTTACCACTTATTTTATAACTTACTTTATCTGTTATATCGCCATCATAATTATCAGTTGCTTTAATTGTAACGTTATTGTTTTTACCATTTGGACATACACTAGTAAAATATCCATCAACTATAAGTTCAGGACTTTCATTATCAACTACTTTTATTTCTTTTGTTTTTTTAAAATACCTTTTATTATAATAAGCTTTATAAGTAACATAATACGTTCCAAGTTTTTTTGTATTAACCTCACCTGTTATTTTATAATTTATGTTTTTACATGTATATTTTGTTCCATAACATAAATTTATTCTACTGTTTACATAATTACTATTTACCTCTACTTCATCATAATCATTAAAATCTAATACGTATAAATCTTCATAATAATAATTAGCATAAAAACTTGCTAGAATAAAGATAAATGACATTATTAAAATAATCGTAAAAGCTTTTTTCATAATCACTACTCACCTTAATATTTATTATAACACTTAAATTAGAAAATATAAAAATAGTGAGTTTAATCACTATTTAATCACTATTTTTTATATTTGAAAGTGCTTTCATAACCGCTAGTTTTCCATATGAATAAGTAAGACTACCTTGTTGATATGCAATAAAAGGCTTTCTTATTGGGCCATCACATGAAAGTTCAATTGATGAGCCTTGAGTGAATGAACCTGATGCCATAACTACTTTATCGGTATAACCCGGCATGTCCCAAGGTAAAGGTTTTGATTTAGAATCAATTGGTGATGCACCTTGTATTCCGCCGCAGTAATTAACCAAGTCCTTTTCATTTCCAAAAACTATGTTTTGAACAATATCCGCTCTTTTTTCATTATATTTTGGTTCTACTTCATACCCTAATTCTTCTAAAACTTTGCTTGTTAAAACAGCCGTTTTTAAACTAGATGCGACAACACCAGGTGCCAAAAACAAACCTTGTAAAATTGATTTATTAATGCCAAGTGTCGGTCCAACTTCCCTTCCCTCACCTGGAAGTGTTAGTCTTTCCCCAGCTAAATCAACAAGCTTTTTTTTACCTGCAATATATGCCCCGTTAGGTGCAATGCCACCACCTAAGTTTTTAATTAATGAACCTACTATTACATCTGCTCCAACTTCTAATGGAGTTTTATCTTCTACAAACTCACAGTAACAATTATCAACCATTATGATAACTTCTTTATCAACACTTCTTATTTCTTTAATTACTTTTTCTACCTTATCCATCAGGATACTTTTTCTTGTGGAATATCCTTTACTTCTTTGTATTTCAATTAGTTTTACCTTGTTGTTTTTTAAATAAGTTTTTATTTTATCATAATCAAAATCATTGTCTTTTAAATCTATCTCATCATAATTAACCCCAAATGATTTTAAAGAACTTTTATTTTCTTTTATTCCGATTACTTCATGAAGGGTATCATAAGGAGTACCAGTAATACTAAGCATTATATCATTTGGCCTTAAATACGCGAATAAAGCTACACAAAGTGCGTGTGAGCCTGATACAAACTGAGACCTTACTAAAGCATCTTCTGCCCCTAGGACATCTGCAAAAACGTGTTCTATAGCATCACGACCTAAATCATCATACCCATACCCCGTTGTTGAGTTAAAATGCGCCTCCGTTATATTATTTTTATTAAAAGCATTAAGCACTTTTAAACTATTTATATCACATAATTCATCTATCTTTTTAAACTCTTCTTTTAAATTTTTTTCTGCATTTAAAACTATTTCTTTAGCTTTATCATTTATTCCAAATTCATTATACATAACGTTTACTCCTTTTTTGTTTATTCATTTAAGGTAAAAAGCAAAATACTGCAAACTTATTTACTCTTAAGTTTATTGGTGATTAGCGCCACCGTCTACTCTTAATACTTCGTTATTTATATAACTTGCATCATCACTTGATAAAAAGTATATAGCTTTAGCTACTTCTTCTGGTCTTCCTAACCTTTTTAAATAATATTTATTTTCTATTTCATTCATTTGATTTTTATCTAGCAAAGAATTCATTTCAGTCTCAATCCAACCAGGTGCAACGGCGTTAACTCTTATATAAGGTGCAAAGTATTTTGATAAATTATGAGTTAAGTTAATCAATCCTGCTTTAGAAGCATCATAATCTAAACTAAATTCATAGTACCCCTCATAAGCATCATCCGATGAAACGTTTACAATAACCCCACTTTTTTGTTCAAGCATATATTTACCAACTTCTCTTGAAACTATAAATGGTCCAATTAAGTTAACATTTAATGTCTTTTTAAAATTCTCTACCGTTTTATCATCAAACGTTGTATCAATTGCAATACCAGCATTATTAACAAGTACATCTATCTTACCAAAGTAATCAATTACTTGTTTTACCATTTCTTTTACTTTAACCTCATCTGATATATCACACTTACAAGTCATTACATCGGCATCATAATTTTCAGTTAGATATTTTTTTAAATTTTTTGCGGCATCATCATTAGATACATAGTTAATTACTACGTTATAACCTTTTTTCGCAAATTCTATTGCGGTAGCTTTTCCGATACCTCTTGATGCTCCTGTTATTAAAACAACTTTTTTCAAAATAATTCACCTCTTTCTTAAAAACTATTATAACATAGTCGGATGTGAATAAAAAAATAAGTTACGTTTTTAGCAACTTATTTTCTTCTTGATATTGCCCGTAAGCTCTTTTATTTCATTTTCTTTTTCCAAAATGTCAGCACAATATAAACAATTGTTAAACTGATGCGTTAGCACAACTTTCATTTTAGCACTATCCGCAAAAGAAGATAAAGCAGAAATCGCTCCGTTTGATGAATACTCTTCTTTACCCTTTGATGCAATTGCAATTGATATCATCTTTTTATCCTTTAAACTTCCTTTGGTATATAGTGGATTTAATCTATCCATAAATATTTTTAAATCTCCTGATAGAGTATTCCATCTGGTTGGTGTAATAAATATTAACACATCACTTTCCAGTACTTTTTTTATGTTGTCTTCCATGTCATCTTTAAAATCACAAACACCATTTTCATCACAATCCATGCACCCAGTACATAAATATATTTTTTGATTACCTGGAGTAATTATTTTAGATATTATCCTGTCTTTTTTTAATTCATCTTTTAATTTGTTTGCTAGATTAAAACTATTTCCTTCTCTTCTTGATCCTACTATCATTAATACTTTAGTCATATTATCACCTCATAATTAGTATGATAATATTTTTATATATTATAACTTTTTACTCATCATTTAACCAGTCATACTCATAACTTGCAGCATCATTTTTTTTATCATTTTCATCTATTTGTCTTGTTTTTATATCTTCAGGATTTTTAATGCCCTTTTTATTCCATTCATAAAGAATCTTATCAATGTATCTTAAATTACTAACTCCATTAAAAACAGCTTCTTTTAAGGCTGCTAAAATAAGATTTCTATTAATTTTTTGTTCTAACCAACTATTTATGATTTCATATTCCATAGGAGATAAAGTTCTTCCAAATTCTTTTTCAAAATCATCATAGACATCTTTATTTTCTTTATCTTCTTTTTCTTTATTTAATATTTTAGAAAAAATAATTTCGTAAAATAAGCTTATGTCAACTTTTTCTTCTAAAATACCAGCGTCATTTTTCTCCATTAAAATAAGAAGGATGTTTTTATCTTTTAAAATAGTTAGTGCATCAAATAGCTCTTTTTCCGTAAAGTTTAAATCACTAATAATTCGTTTGTAATCAAAAACAGTTTTATTTGGTTTATTAATAAAATAAATTAATAATATTAAAGAAAACATATCAAGACCTAATTCTTTAGCATAGGTAAACACATACCTAGAAACTGTATAATGATTTTCATTATTTAGTTGTTCCATCAAATCTTTCTTTAACATAAAGTCACCTTCTTACATAAGAATTATAACATATTATTTTTATATCTATCAATTATGTACTTTAAAAGTACGTCATGATTATTTTTTAATTTTTTATTTAAAATTTGAGTTTCTAAATCTATCATAATGTCTTTTAAAATACTTTTATCACTTAGATTCAATAAATCTATTATTTCTTTTTTACTAATTTTTATATCATCTTGTTTTTTTATTGGAAGATTATCATACCTATTATATATGCTTGATTTATCTATATTAAGTATTTGAGCTGCTATATAACAAACGTAATTACCATTTTTATACAATTCCATATCATTTATATTAGTATCATTTAAAAGTTTTGAAATAGCATTTAAATAAGTTTTTTCATTATTAGTAAATTGATACTTATCACACGGATTAACTTGTGCCCAAATACCTATTGGATCATCCGTTTTAACTATTTCTTTATCAAGATTAATACCAAGATATTCTTGAAGATTAAAACTTTTTAATAAACTTATTCCATTTAATACGTTAGGTGATGAAAAAATTCTATTTAACTCTTGCTTTTTTCTAAAATATGATAGATTATTTAAAGACGCTTTATTATTTATAATAGCATCTTCTAAATCCTTATCAAGTTTAAAATCAAGCGTGGTTGCAAATCTTATTGCCCTTAATATTCTAAGAGCATCTTCTGATAATTTATCATTTGCATTACCAACCGTTTTAATTAATCCAGCTTTTAAATCAGAAACCCCATTTAACAAATCAATTACTTTACCTTGTTTGTCCATGCATAGTGTATTAATGGTAAAATCACGTCTTTTTAAATCAATTATAAGCTTATTAGTATAAACAATCTTAGATGGTTTTCTTTTATCCTTATATTCTAAATCCATTCGATACGTTGTTATTTCAAAATTAGTCTTTTTATATGCTAATGAAACCGAACCATAAGAAAAACCAGGTAATTTAACATCTTTAAAAATTTCTTTTATATCTTTTGGTGTTGCGTTTGTTGCAATGTCTATGTCATAACTTTCTTTTTGTAAAATCATGTCTCTTACGAAACCACCGACAACATAAGCTTCATATCCGTTATCATAAAAAATATTTAAAAGTTCTAACGCCTTTTCTTTCATTGATATATCACCTTAATTATTATATCATTTAAACAAATAAAAAACCATTTACATGGTTTTTTAATTACTTATTTACAGCTTCTTTTAATTTAGAACCAGCTTTGAATGCAACAACAGTTCTTGCAGCAATTGCAACAGGTTCTCCAGTTCTTGGATTATGTCCTTCTCTTGCTGCTCTTTTTGATGTTGCAAAAGTTCCGAAACCAACTAATGAAACTTTGTCTCCTGATTTTAAAGCATCACTTACACTTGATGTAAATGCATCTAATGCACGAGCAGCATCAGCTTTAGTTAATCCAGCTTTTTCAGCCATTTTTTCTACTAGTTCTTGTTTTGACATAAAATTACCTCCGTTTTGTCATTTAATTTATTTCATTTATAAGCTATCTTGCTTACAGTATAAGTGTACTATTTTTACCGGCATATTGCAAGCTTTTTTTCATGTTAATTAGTATTTTTTTGCTTATTTTTAAAGGTTTTTTATGTTTTTTAATGATAATTCTACAACTAAACGATATGAATTATCATTTTTTTTACAAGTAATAAGTATTAAAGTATCACTTTTATCATTATCTAAAATATAAACATCTTTATATGATACATAATAAATATCTGTAACTTGATAAACGCCCTTTTTCTTATCTTTATATAAATAAACTTCATCACTTTCTTCTAATTCATCTAATCTGTTAAAAAAAGTTGCGTACCCTAAACCAGAATGGCCGAATATAATTATTTTATCGTGAAAATTATTTCGCTGATAATAAACTAAATTCCTATCTAAATTTCCAAAGTCTTCATCGGCTTTTTTTACAACTAAATCAAGGTCTATACTTGGTATGTTTAATACTAAATTACTCTTATAGTTAAAACTAGTATCATTGTTATAATAGCTTTCAACTTCTTTTTTATTTTCATAAATTATTAAAATATTAATTATTAAATCTTTAATTAATAAACACAGTAATATCAAAAGTATAATTTTAAATACGTTTTTTTTCATATGTAAGAAAAACAGCTAAAGATACAATTAGTATTAATAATATGCTAAAAGAACTTTTCCCTGTTTTAGGAAGAGTATCAATTATTTTATGATTAACTAAAGTAATGTTTTGTGTTATACCATCTTCTGTTATTTCTAGTATTGTATCTTCTACTTTATCCACACCATAAATCGTGCTTTCCTGCTTCAATACGTATTTTCCATAAGCCAGTTCTAGGGTAATTAATCCATTTTCATCTGTTATAGCTGTTGTAATTAAGTTCCCTTTCATATCATAAATACCAAATACAATGCCCTCTTCAGGTATACATTCCCTACTTTCATAATCATCTAAAACCTTGGTTATTATTACCGTGTTTTTTATTATTTTTTCATATGATATAATGGTTGTTTCTTTCATATCCGTTCCAATGGATACCTCGGTAATTTCATCAGATATCGTGTAACCATCACTTGGGGATATTTCTTTTGTTTGGTAACTTCCCTTTACTAAATTATCAAAAATTGCTATTCCATCTTCGTTTGTTGTTGCTGTTGCAATTAAATTACCATCCGTATCATAAAGACCATATATCGCTCCTTTTAATGAAGCAACGGAAGATGCAGGCGTCTTACTTTTATTGTCCGCATCCATTTTATCAACTATTATTCTTCCGTAAAAGTAATTTATGCTATACTCTTTTTCATAATTATAGGCAAACTCAAAACTTGCAATTGTTTGATAACCAGATTTATAAAAATACATAGGTGATTTTCCATTTTCCTTTCTTCTTAACGTAAAACTGTTATTACTATCGGAAACTTTTAGTGTTAAAGTGTTTCCATTTATACTGACATTATCGTTTTGAATAACTTCATATCCCTCTAAAACGTTATTAATATCACTAACGGAAAATTCATCACCAACCATGTATTCATCTTCAAAGTCAAAACTTGGTGCCACTTCGTAGCTACTAACTAAACTTAGTATTTCATTTTTATAACTATCAATGTTTATTACGTTACCATAAACATCAGTCCAATATGCATCATCAACACCAAACATTTCCCAAATCAATTCTTGAGCTGCCATGTAATATTTTTTATCAGTGTGATTCTTATACCCATAACCATAATAACCTATTAAACTTAGTTTTTTTTCATCAATATTTTTTATCCCAGTTTCAGTTATGTTAGTTGTTGATGAATAATAAGAACCCTTATCGGCGGCAACTCCAGGTTCAATGCAATAAGCGGTAACTCCATTTGCCGTTATCATAGCAAGATTAGTTGTGTGATCTATGCCATCCCTTATTTGATGCGCAACAATGCTTCTATCTAAATCCCAATCAATGTATGAATCCATGTTACCTGCATTAACCTTTATAAAAGGTAAAAACGCTAGCATAGTTAAAAATACAAACAAAACCCTCTTTTTCATTGTCTTCTCCTTCTAATTTTATAATTTTTATATCATTATTTTTCATGTTCATTTATTTTTTTATATTTATTTCATAAATTATCCCTCTTTTCAATAAATATTTAGCCAATACTATAACAAAATCCTTTATCGAAACTTAAAAAGTTTTGTCGAAAAGTAATCTTTTTTTAATTTTTATAATCGCCAGAAAGTTTATTTTCTTTTTCTATTTGTTTTAAGCTTTTTTTAGGAGTTGGCAAATTTTCTGGCATTACTCCACCCTGATTTATAATAAAATTTCTAATATCCTTTCCCATTTCAAAATGAGTTTTATTAGCGATATTTTCTGTTTTAACGTTTTGTCTTTTTAGTTTTTGCTCTGTTTGAGAAATTCTAAAAAGATTTACAATTAGCTCATCACTGCCCATGTTATCTAAAATGTCTTCTCGATATCTCAGGCCTTTTCTTTTTGCAATATCGTCTGCTGTTTCACCGTTATATAATCCTTTATATCCAGCATTATGAAACTTATCAAAGTTTTTAACGCCAGCATTTTTAGCAGTTCTATTTAACTCGTAATTTCCTTTTCTAGTTAGATTTCTTTGATATATTCTTTTCTCATCCTCAGTTAAGTTTTTATATTCTCTTTCCATTAATTCTTGACGTCTTGTTTGAACGGCAAAATATGTTTGCCCCAATGCTACTACTTCCTTTTTAGGATCGGCGTTTTGAACAATTAAATAACATGCGTATCTAGAAAATTTATAGTCATCAATTATTTTTGTAGCACCTTTGGGCATCTTTATCGTTTTGCCAACACTGGCAAAATGATAATCAGTCATTATATTACTATTTTCACACGATGTTTTAGCGCGACCAATAACAGCTTCAAATCTGCGCCATTGTTTATACCCTAAAGCTATTTGTAATTCCCTTGCAAGCCAGTATTCATTACCATTTTCATCAATGCGTTTTATCTTTTCAAAAGTACTATAATTAATTTTATCTTCACTATTTAGTGCTATTACATTTGTCTTGCCCATCTTTTTTCCTTTCAATAAATCTTTGGTCGCTACTATAACAAGCAAAGAAAAAACAATTTGTCAAACTCTGTCATGTTATTATCAAAAATAAAAAGAACATATAAATGTCCTTTTAGTAATCTATTCTCTCCCTTGATTCTAGGTAATTCTTATCGTTATAACTTATTTTGCCTTCATATGCCAGCCTTGAATACAAAAAGCAAAGCGGAATGTTTTTTTCTTTAGCAATTTTATCTTTCTTATCATAATTATTTAAAATAATTTTATATACATCTTCTGGTATCATTTCATTTAAAGCAAAATTATCTGCCCTTTTTTCTTCGTTATCACTACCGTCTATAATTACTTTACTTTTAGCTTTATTATATTCACTTTTTACGTGTCCTAATTCATGATATAATTCAAAATAAAATGATGATTTTTCTTTAAAGTAGCAAGTCATGTATATGGCAGGATTATTTCCAACAACCTTGGTACATCCTCTTA
The DNA here is from genome assembly GCA_964431705.1 of uncultured Muribaculaceae bacterium. Classification (GTDB taxonomy): domain Bacteria; phylum Bacillota_I; class Bacilli_A; order RF39; family UBA660; genus Aphodocola. The sequence goes on from CAYSJY010000008.1 coordinate 19,768, forward strand.
TTTTTGTTCCTTTTAAAGCATCTTCTATAACTAGATAAATACCAAACCTATTAAATAACTTAATTAAATTATTTTTATTAAAAGGTTTATTACGCTCTTTTTTAAGTTCTTTTAGTAATTTATTAAAATTGTCTTTTAAATAATCTTTAACATCTTGTTTTTTAATAAGTTTATCACACCTAGTTATCCACAAAAAAACTTTTTTCAAGTCAGCATCACTATACTTTTTAAAAAATATGGTTTCTTTAGCATATTTATCATATATATTAAAATCTCTTACATTTAAGTATTTTAAAAGATCATAAGCATTTTGTAAGTATGATGTTTTATCATTTAAAGTAATCCAGCCCATTTTATCCATTTCTTTGATATGAAATGAATTTAAGTAATCACTTATTTCTTTTTCATTTTTAAACTTAGTATTTAAAAAATTATATAACTTCTTTTTTGTTTCAACAAACGTTATAAGTTTAATATCTATGTCTGTTATAAGACTTATTGCAATCATTAAATCTTCTGATATATCAGCATTTTCATTTAATATGTTGTTAATATGCTTTTGCGTTATACCCAGCCTTTTTGCAAAATCACTTTGTGATATATTATGATATTCTAAGTAGTCTTTTAACATACTTCCAAAACCAAACATAACTATCCCTCCTTATAGTGTTTATCATCAATTTTGATAAATTCTATTTTTTCTATTTCAACTAAATTATATAGATATTCTCCTACTGGTTTTAAATATAATCTTATTTTTTTATTTACTCTTGCCGTATATATTTCTTTTAAATTATTATTCTTCTTTTCTATATGATATACATATTTAAATGGATGATTAATTAAATCTTGCAAATTATTAACAGATAAAATAAGATTTTCTATTTTACATATTGTATTAAATTCTTTATCTAGATGTTTATTAATAATTTTTCTTTTTAAATCTTGTTTATACACCGATGTTTTAATAATTTACAAAAAAATCACCTCTTCACGTATATTATAACCTACTTGGTTATAATATGAAAGTGTAATTGTTTAAAAAACATAGTTTTTTAAAACTATGCCTTAATCATAAACAAATTCATCGTTATAAAAAGTAGAAGTTTTTGACAATTCATCTCTAAATACATCAATTCCAAATTTTTCTGCTAAAGTTTCTTCATCAGAAAATAAATTCGTTCCTATCCCTAGTCTATTTCCATCCCAAGTTGCACCTAATGCTGCTAAAGTACTAGGAAACATATCAAGTGTCGTAAATATTCTGTTTTTAGTATTTTCAGTATCTACAACAGCGTTTATAAACACATTATATATTGTTCTTTCATAAGAAGAATCTAATCCGTCAAAAAAGTTAGTATCCATTGTTAAATGATCCCCTGATATGATGATTACCGTATCCTCATAAAAGTCTTGACTTTGAATCCATTTTACAAAATCATATATTAAATTACTTTCACAATTTATTACACTTGAGTATTGATCATCATACTTTGCATCACAATATTCTGATAAATAACCATCTTCAAAATGTGTGTCTGCGGTTAATAAGGTAAAATTAAATGGCGCATCTTGGCTTGCTAAATCAAGAATCTCTTCTTTTGCCCATTCAAATAAATCCTTATCTTCAAATCCCCACCAAACTTTATCATCTTCGGTCATTTTACCTTCTTCAATAGCAGTATTAACATCAAATATCTCATAATTACCATGTCCCGTAAAATAATGATCACGTCCTGCATAAGCTGCATCTGAACCAAACATTATTTCTTGATTATATCCATTTTCTTCAAGTATTTCACCTAAAGTGTAAGCTCCTGGTAAAAAGGTGTTGTAATTACCATATGTATTTCCGTTTATACCAATTTTAAGTGGCAACCCACTTGTTTGGGCAACTAAAGCCCCAACCGTCCAAGTTGTTCCACTTACCCATAAAGCACCACCTAGTTTGTCAGTATTAGAAAAACTTGTATTCTCGTATGCTAATTCAGTTAATGATTCAATTAAATCTTCTTGCTGGGTACCACCGTTTTCTACCGATGTATAAGAAGCTTCCATAGATTCTACGTATATGTATATTAAATTCTTTTTGTCATCACTAAAAGTAATATTTGCTTCTCTTGGATCAACATAATAATCTTCTATTAAAGTAGATTTAGAAAGTTGATTTTTAATATATTCGCCTATATTCAGTTTTACGAAAGTATACAAAATAGACAATGCAAAAATTATTATAATAACCATAATGCGAAACAACTTGTTAAGAGGAAAAATCATTCCTTTAAACTTAAATTTCTTAAAACTAAGTTCTATTTCAACCCCATTTTTATAATTTTTAAGAATTAAAAAATACGCTATTATGGCAAGGACAATAGTTACTATCAAAACCTCTCGTATAAAACTATATACAAAAGTTGTATCAGTCCCAACTAATGGAACCTTCATATTAAATATTATTTCTTCAACCGTTACGTCCCCAAATGTGTTTTTTAACCATAAAGAAGCTGAAAAAAAGAAAAACGAAATTAAGAGTACTAAAAAGCCTAATATTTTACTTACTTTTTTTGACATTTTTCTTACTCACCTGTTTAAAATTTACTTTTAATTGTACGTTTTTCTTTATATATTCATCAACAAACGGGATAATTATACTTAAAATAGTAGCCAAAGCTAAATATTTAAAAATAAAACTAATGTTATCTAAAGCATAACTAATGCTTGATGTCGTACCAAGGGTATAAAAATATAATACCGTAAATGCAACAAAATTAATAACTAACGCATATTTAAAATACATTAAAACGTAATCTTTTATATTTAATTTTTCTTTGAATAAATCATCTTTTATTTTCACAGCAAATCCAGCTGGAAATAAAAATAATATTAAATTAATCACAATATAACACCTCACTAACAATTAACAAACTGTTTATAAGATGATATCATTTAAATACTACAAAGTCAAATTATGTCAAAAAAAGTAAAATTTAAATTTTACTTTTTGTAAATACTAAAAACTTACTTATTATATAATTTAATACAATTTGCATAACCTGACATATTAAAGTAAATATAACTACCCAAGCATCTGAATTAAGTTTTAAATGTGTTACAAAAAACCACATAATAAACATTTGAATAACTTGAGTAAACACTCTTCCACTTATAAAATCAAAAGCTTCCTTAACTTGCTTTGTTCCCTTTACTTTACTTTTAAATACAAATGCCTTATTAGTAAAATACGCAAATAAAACTGCTAAAACCCAAGAAATAACTTCTGATAATTGTAGTTCAAAGCCGTTTGTTTGATCCAAAACCGTAAATAGTAGTAACAGTTTAGAGCCTATAGCAATAATTGTAGTAAAACCTCCAATGATTAAATAATTTATTATTTCTTGATACTTTTTATATAGTTCCAATACTTTTTTCATAATACTATTCTCCTAAGTTATTTTCTTTTATATAATTATTAATTACGTCTAAATATAAACTTTGATATTCTTTTGTATCTTCTTTTATTGCGTTCAAATACATAATTACTTCATCATAATCAACACTTTCAACTCTTTGATATATAACAATATCATAACCATTTTTCATATCAAAAGTTTTAACAATTTCAAACTTCCCTAATGAAATTAATTCATTAAAAACATCATTATATACTCCCTCAATTGAAACACTCTCAAATGGTGTAGTTGTAATAATATACTTTGCTTCAAATAATTCTATTGGAAAACTATGAACTCCTAAAATAGCAGATCCATATGGTAAATAATTCATAATCGTTTTATCAGGTAAATAAAAATTCCTAAATTTATCCGGATTATATGTATTATTATGAGTAATCATATAGGCTGTATTATCCTCGCTTAAATTTTCTTTAAGCCAGCTAGCAACTTCTTTTATTTTATCATAATCCTTTTGAGATGGTGTTTTAAGGCTTACATCAGTAAATATTTTACTTGAGGTATTAATTAATCCAAAAGTGAAATTTAATGAGAAAAATACTATGGTAATTAAACACAAAACCGTTTTATTAATAATAAATAAAATGAACATATATATGAAATACATATATGACGGTAAAAAAAGCAAAGAATGATGTAATCCCATATTCTGTACCCTAGTAAATAAAAACATTATAATAAAATACTGAATTACAAAAATTATCGTATATAACCTGCATTCTTTTTTTATAATTCCATAAATAATACCAATAAACATAATTATAAGTACTATATAACCAATGTGCCCTATTTGGCTTGATATTTCACCTATAAATCCATCTGATAAATAAAAACTATAAGAACTTGCAAAATCGCTAGCTATAATGTTTTTAAACAACGGAAATAACGTTATTCCAAAAAACATAATTGCTATTATCAAATATAAAATACAGTTTTTAATTATTTTAAATAACTTATTTTTATTTTTAAAATTCATTATCAAAATACTTATTCCATAACATAGAAAATAAGATAAGATAAAATACATATACCAACGCCTAGTTATAAGCAACATAAACGTTATAATAAGCAAAAGAAATAATCTTAAAAAATCTATTCTTTCAAAATCATAGTTAATCGTTAATGCTATTATTAAAAACATAAAAATCACACCAAATACATCTGGTTGTCCATATATAAAAGTAGCATGTAAAATCGGAAATAAAACAGATAAAATTAAACAAACTGCAAAAAAACGACTTTTTTCTTTTATTTTTAAAATTTCTATTATTTTACTTAGTAGTATTGAAATTGTAATTATTATGTAAGGGATAAATATAACAACACAACATAAAACGTAAGAATCTATGGTTTTACTTGTGAAATTAAACAGAATTTCAGGAAAGAAGGATAAAAAATTACCGTATTCTCCTGACCAAGTACTACCGATAAAACTTTTAATACCATCAAATAAACTGATATTAAAACTTTCTTCTAATGAGATTTGCAAATTATAATAGCAAGAATAATCCCAATAATATATAAAATTACGATTTAATACACTTATAAAATAAAAGCCGTAAATTAAAATAATAAATAATAATATTATTATCTTTTGTTTTTTATTAAAAGTAATTTTTAATACTTTAATTACCAATCTAAAAATTATTATTAAAAAAATATTGGCAGCTACACTTAAAGATAAAAAAGTGAAATTATTAAATTTTAATAAAGCGCAAATTAATGCAAAAACAATAAAAAACCCCAGTGCAACGTTTAAACCTTTATTAATTTTTTTGTTTTTTTCCATATTTATCCTCACTTAAATTCTCTTTAATTATATACCTTGGTCTTCTTTTTGTTTCACTATAAATTTTACCAACATACTCGCCTATTATCCCCAAAGATAACATTTGAATTCCTGCAACTAACCATATAGAACAAACTATAAAAGTCCATCCTGCAACTGCTTTTCCCATTAATTTAATAATAAAGCAATACAATAAGACAAAAATACTTATCACGAATATTATTATTCCTAAGTTAAGTACTACCGTTATTGGTCTTACACTAAATGATGTTATTCCATCCCATGCAAAATTAAGCATTTTCTTCAATGGATATTTTGACCTGCCGGCAAACCTTTCTTTTCTTTCATAATAAACAATCTCAGAAGAATAACCTAACAAAGGAAACATCCCTCTTAAAAATAGATTTACTTCTTTAAAATTCTCAAGTTCATTTAAAACTCTTTTACTAGTTAATCTATAATCCGCATGATTATAAACTATATCAACTTTCATAAACTTCATAAATTTATAAAAGCATTGTGCGGTAGTTTTTTTAAACCAAGTATCTTTTTTTCTTGATGATCTAACACCATAAACTATTTCATACCCTAAATAATATTTACTTATCATTTCATCTATTGCATTAATATCATCTTGTAAATCAGCATCCATACTTATAATAAAATCAGCATAATCTTTGGCAGTCATTAATCCTGCAAGCAACGCCTTTTGATGCCCTTCATTTTTTGATAATGATATTCCCGTAAATAATTTATCTTTATCATTTATATTTTTTATTATCTCCCACGTTTTATCATTAGAACCATCATTTACGTACATTACTTTACTTTTATTAGATATCACTTTATTTTTAATTAGCTTTTTTAATTTTTCTTCTAACCTTTTCGTAGTTTCATTTAATACTTCCTCTTCGTTATAGCAAGGAACCACTATATAAAGTATATTTTCTTTTTGCATATTCAACTCCCCATAACTTTAAATATTATAACAAAAAAAGAAGACTGATTAAAGTCTCTTTTACATTAATAAAACATTATTTAATACAAACAAATCATCACGTTATTATTTTTTATTTATAATATTTAAATAAAGCTCATATAATTCTTTGTGTTTTTTAACTATTACTTGTAAAATTATTCCGGTTATACACAAAAGTAGTGCAACCAAAAGAGCAATTCCTGCTACGATTAACGTTGGAAATCTAGGTACCAATCCAGTATTAAAATATTCCACTACAACAGGAATTCCTAGTATTAGCGCTATTATTAAACATATTATACTTATTATATTAAAAAATGATGCCGGTTTATACTCTTTAAATAATTGTGCTATTGTTTTAAGTACCTTGAACCCATCTTGATATGTATTAAGTTTTGATACACTTCCTTCTGGTCTGTCTCTATATGATACTGGAACTTCTACTAACTTAAAGTTTTTGTCTACCGCATGAATAGTCATTTCTGTTTCTATTTCAAAACCTTTTGATAATACAGGAAATGATTTTACAAACTCATATGAAAACGCCCTATATCCAGTCATAATATCCTTTATGTTGTTTTTAAATAACTTGTTTATTAAAAACCTCACTAATTTATTACCTAAATTATGAAACGGTCTTTTATTTTCAGTAAAATAAGTACTTGATAACCTATCTCCGATTACCATATCAGCTTTACCAGATAAAACCAAATCACACATTTCTTTTGCATTTTCTTTAGGATAAGTATCATCACCATCAATCATTAAATAACAATCCGCATCTATTTCTCTAAACATAGTTCTTATTACGTTGCCTTTACCTTGACGATACTCATATCTTACGATTGCTCCAGCTTTTTTAGCTATTTCGTCTGTTTTATCAGTTGAGTTGTTATCATACACATATATATCTGCATCCACTAATACACTTTTATAATCTTTCACTACTTTTTCTATTGTTTTAGCCTCATTATAACAAGGTATTAACACAGCTATCTTTTTACTTTTATTTTCTATTTTTTCTTTATTTTTCATGATGTCCTCCTGAACGTAATACCATTATAACATTAATTTATAGTATTTTAAATATCTTTGTGTTATAATTTATGAGAGGTGATACTATTGTTAAAGAAAAATATCTTAACTTTTTTATATAGTTTTGTTTCTGTTTTAGGAGTTGCTTTTTTATTAAGTCTTAACACAAATGAAAACATTATATTTGCAAATAATTTTATATTTTTTATATTATTTATTTTTTATTTTATTTTTATAAAAAAATTAAAAATAAAGCTTAACAAAAGAATTATAATATTTTCAACCATATTATCTTTAATACTTTCACTTATATTATCAATCGGTACTATACTTGAACTTAACACCATAAGTCCATCAATGGTAAAATTTATAGTAATAAATATAGGTTTAACACTATTTTTTATTCCACTTTGTGCCACCTTATTAAACCTAAATTTGAAAATAAATAACACCATTAGTAGTAATGAAAAGAATAATAAAAAAGTTTATTTTCTTGTATTTATAATTATATGGTTTTTTGGTTTTTTAGGTTGGCTTGCTTTATATCCTGGAGGTTATGATTATGATGCTCCAGTACAAATAAGACAGTTTATGAATCCAGATTATTCAGTAACAACTCATTTTTCAGTATTATTTTCTTACATCGAATATATAATAGTTAGTTTAGGATATAAGATATTTGGTAATTATCAAGCGGCAATTGGACTATTTACAATTATGCAAATGACAATAGTATCAATGATAACAACGTTCATATGTGTGTTTATTAGTAAAAATATTAAAAATAAAATAATTTTCTACTTAAGTATAGCCTTTTATTGTTTATATCCATTTCATATTTTACTTCAAGTATCATGCGTACAGGATACCCTATTTTCATGCAGTATAGCAATATTCATAATATCGTTATATAAACTTTCTACTGAAAAAGAATTTTTTAACAAAAAAATAAACATAATAATATTTATAATCTCTGGCATTTTATCATGTTTATTTAGAAATAATGGAATTTATATAATAATTATAACCATGATTTTGATTTTATTAATAAAGTTAATATTTAAAATAAATATACCTACCTTAAAAACATTTATAAGTTTCCTTGTTATCATAACACTATATTATATATATTCATTAGTTTTTCTTCCATTAATGGGAGTTATAAGCACTGACACCATAACAGAAATGTCTAGTATTCCATCACAACAATTAATAAGAGTTTATAATGAAAACATTAACGCTTTTGATGATGACGAGCTTGAAAAATTATATGAGTTTTATCCCGATTGTGATTTTAGCATATACAATATAAATGAGCTTATATCTGATCAACAAAAAGCATGCCTAAACGAAGAATATACAAAAGAAAATCTTTTAGAATACATAGACTTGTATATTTCAATTGGGTTAAAAGATCCAGTAAACTATATAAAAGCATTTTTGCTTAATACATATGGTTTTTGGTATCCTAACAAAAGCTATCCTGATTATAGAATGTATCATCCTTACATAGAATATGAAGTCTCAACACCTACAATATATGAGGAAAATTTGATTGAAGTGGCAAGAGAAAGTAAACTACCGATATATGAAAAACTTTTAAATTTTATATTAAACGAAAACAATTGGCAAAGAATACCAGTATTATCCTCACTATGTTCGATGGGAACATACTTTGTTCTAATATTATTTACTTTCTTCTTGGTAATATTTAAAAAGAAATATAATTTATTAATACCGATAAGTATCTATGTTGGTATTTATGTAACTTTATTTTTATCACCCGTAGCATTATATAGATATTGTTATTCAGTGGCACTATCTTTACCTATTTTGGCCATGATAATAATTAAATGTTTTAAAAAAAGTGAAAAAATATAACCTAATAACAAAAGCGAATAAGACGTATTTACGTTATTCGCTTTTTTTAATTGTATTTTTTGAATAAATTTTTTTAAATCTTTTTCTATCGTTTGAGAAATTTTAACATAATCAATATAGTTTTGTTTTTCAAAAAACAATTTATCTAATACTTCATCATTAATATCATAAGAAATGTTTTTTAAACTTATACTTTTCATATAAATAATTCATTTTCCAGTACCAGAATATTATAGAATTATAGATGCAGTTGATATAAG